>NZ_JBEZBN010000083.1:0-21517 GCF_040647115.1 Streptomyces sp. NPDC044571 | reverse complement strand
GCCCGGCCCGCCCCGGAAAGACAACAGACTGCCGGGAAGCCCCCGAAGGATGGCCGGGGGGTCGTGTTCAGGAGCGGGCCCGTCGGTGAGGGGCGGGCCGGTTCCCGCCGCCATGTCCCCATTCGGGGTCGATAGATGCCCTTTCCGAGCCCCGGTCGGGTCAAGTCGCTGCCGATGCCCATCAGATGGGCAGCCGGGGCCGGAAGGGGCCACCATCGCGTCAGATCGCTACACAGCCGGTCTCGGCATAGCGTCCGCGGCCTGTCTGGGGCTGGGAATAGGCCGCCATAGATCGCTACACAGCCGATCTTGGTTGCGGCGGTCTGAGGTTGCTCGTAGGCCGCCACAGATTGCACAGGGCCTGTCTCTGTTGGCGCCCGGCGGCCGTCTGTAGCTGGGAGAGGCGCGACGGATCGCTACACAGCCGGTCTCGGCTCGGCGGCCGGCGGCCGTGTGGGTGGGGAAGCCTGGGGCTGGGGAGACGACGGCGATCGTGACGAGTCTCCTTGCGGACCGCCCCGCCCTACCGCCGCCCCTGGGTGTCGGTCCGGGCAGCTGTCCGCCGCATCAGAGAAGCCCACTGACCGCAATCTGGACCCATCCAAGGGCGCATGGGTACCCCGCTGCGGGGCGAGGCCGTGCAGGGTGGAATCCCTACGGGCCCGCCCCCTACGCCACCCGCCGCAGCAGCGCCAAGTACATCGCGTCCGTGCCGTGGAGGTGGGGCCACAGCTGGACGTCCGGGCCTTCGCCCAGGGCCGGGACCCCCTCCATGTACGGGCGCGCGTCGAGGAGTTCGGCCGCCACCGGGTGGTTGCCCGCTCCGCGGCCCTTCAGGACGTCGTCCACCACGACCCGGGTCTCCGCCAGGTGCGGCGAACACGTCGCGTAGCCCACCACACCGCCGACACGGACCGCCGACAGCGCCTCTCGCAGCAGCGCCCGCTGCAACGGGGCGAAGCCCTCCAGGTCCTCCGGGCGGCGGCGCCAGCGTGCCTCGGGGCGGCGGCGCAGCGCGCCCAGGCCCGAGCAGGGGACGTCCATCAACACCCGGTCGAAGGAGCCGGGCCGCCACGGCGGGCGGGTGCCGTCCGCCGCGATGACCTGGTAGGGGCCGGGGTTGCCGGCGAGGGCCCGCTCCACGAGCCTCGCCCGGTGCGGCTGCTTCTCGGAGGCCAGCAGGAACGCCCCGCGCTCCGCGGCCAGGGCCCCCAGCAGGGCCGCCTTGCCGCCCGGGCCCGCGCAGCCGTCCAGCCAGCGCTCGTCGCGGCCCTCCACCGGGGCCGCCGCCAGGGCCATCGCCACCAGCTGGCTGCCCTCGTCCTGGACGCCGGCGCGCCCCTCGCGCACCGCCTCCAGGGCGCCCGGCTCGCCGCCTTCGGCCATCCGTACGGCGTACGGGGACCAGCGCCCCGGCAGCGCCGAGTCCTCGCCGACCGCCTCCAGCAGCTCCTGCGGCGTGGACCGCCCCGGCCTCGCGACGAGCGTGACCTCGGGCCGCTCGTTGTCGGCCTCCAGCAGGTCCTCGATGCCGGCGCGGCCGCCGCCCAGGGCGTCCCACAGCGCGCTGACGACCCACCTCGGGTGCGAGTGGTACACCGCGAGGTGCTCCTCGGCGTCCTCCTCGTAGGGCGGGGCCACCTGCTCCAGCCAGCCGTCCAGATCGTGCGCGGCGATCTTCCGCAGGACGGCGTTCACGAACTTCGCGCGACCGTCGCCGAGCACCACACGGGCCAGCTCCACGCTCGCCGACACGGCGGCATGGCTCGGGATCCGGGTGCCCAGCAGCTGGTGCGCGCCGAGCGAGAGCACGTCCAGGACCGGCGGGTCGACCTCGCGCAGCGGCCGGTCGATGCAGGCCGCGATGACCGCGTCGTACGTGCCCTGGCGACGCAGTGTCCCGTACACCAGCTCGGTGGCCAGCGCCGCGTCCCTCGCCTGGAAGCTCTCGTCCTGGCGTGCCTTGCGCAGCAGGGGCGGCAGGACGAGGTTCGCGTACGCGTCGCGCTCGTCCACCGCCCGCAGCGCCTCGAAGGCCAGGATGCGGACGGGGTCCTTCTTGGGGCGGCGGTACGGCTTGGGCTGCTGCTTGCCGCCTGCGGCGGGTCGGCGACGGGGCTGTTCGCTCACGTGAAAGGTGCTCCGGTTTTACGAGTGACTACGGGGTACTGCACTACTGCCGGCGGCGTCCGCAAAAAGGCACCGCCCACCAGCTCAGCCTACGTCCGCCCCGCCCAGCCGCTCGCCCGGAGCGATCCGCACCCCGCGCGCCCAGTCGGCGCCGGCCATCGGCTTCTTGCCCTGCGGCTGGACCCAGAGCAGCTCCACGGCGTGCGAGCCGGTGCCGACGTAGACGTTGTTCTTCGCGGGGGCCAGCACGCCCGGCTCCAGGTCCGTGCGGTCGGGCACCAGGCCGACGGAGATCAGCTTGAGGCGCTCTCCGCGGAAGACCGTCCAGGCTCCCGGCGCGGGCGTGCAGCCGCGGACCACGCGGTCGGCGCGCAGGGCCGGGGCCTTCCAGTCGATCCGGGCGTCTTCGACGGTGATCTTGGGCGCGAGCGAGATCCCGTCGCCGGGCTGCTCCACGGCGCGCAGGGAGCCGTCCTCGATGCCGTCCATGGTGGCGGCCAGCAGACCGGCGCCGGCGAAGGCGAGGCGGGTCAGCAGGTCGCCGCTGGTGTCGGTGGGGCGGATCTCCTCGGTCAGGTGTCCGTAGACGGGACCCGAGTCGAGGCCTTCTTCGATGAGGAAGGTGGAGGCGCCGGTCACCTCGTCCCCCGCCATGATGGCGTGCTGTACGGGCGCGGCCCCGCGCCAGGCGGGCAGCAGGGAGAAGTGCAGGTTGACCCACCCGCGCCGGGGGATCTCCAGGGCGCTCTTGGGAAGCAGCGCGCCGTACGCGACGACCGGGCAGCAGTCGGGGTCGATCGCGCGCAGCCGGTCCTGGAACTCGGGGTCCCGCGGCTTGGCCGGCTTGAGCACCTCGATGCCGGCCTCCTCGGCGCGCTGGGCGACCGGGCTGGCGACGAGTCGGCGCCCCCGGCCGGCCGGGGCGTCGGGCCGGGTGACGACGGCGGCGACCTCGTGGCGCCCGGAGGCGATCAGGGCGTCCAGGGCGGGCACGGCGACCTCGGGGGTGCCTGCGAAGACGAGCTTCACGGGGGTCCTACCTCGCTATTGGGCTGTCAGCAGCACACCAGTCTATGGGGCGGCCCGTGCGGGCAGCCGCCGACGGGGTGCACGGCCCGTGCGGCCGGCCGCCCCAGCCGCCCCACGTGCCTCATCAGGGGGCGTACGCAGACCCATGCGCCTCTCGCATATGCCGACACGCCCCGGGTGCGTGACTTCATTGCCGTATGGCGCGTTGGTCAAGAGAGATTGACCGAAACCGGGCCGCGAAAGAACGGTGTCTGCGGCCCGATCCGCTCTTCAGCACCGGTTCGAGAGGCTTCTTCATGGCCGACCACGCCACCCACGACGCCCAAGCACGGGCCAGCCTGCATCTCCTGGTGCGGGACATCGAGCGGGTTCGCCGGCAGGTGGATGCTCTGCGTACGCTCACCGCCCAGCTCGGCAATGTGTACCGCCCGCGCCGCTCCGGGCCTTCCACGGGCTTCGTCGTCTACGGCCGGGCCCCCGCGCCCACCGTCCGCCTCGCGCAGGAGCTGCGGGACAGCGTCGAGACGCTGGTCACCGCCGCGGTGGACTTCGACCGCTCGCTCGGTTTCTCGTGGGACGCGGTGGGCTCGGCGCTCGGTGTCACGAAGCAGGCCGTGCACCGGCGCTACGGTGCCCGGCGGGCCCAGGCCGCAGAGCCGGCGGAGTCGCTGGCCGAGGGCAGCGCCACCCGGACGCTGGGGCCGCTCCCCACGGTCCCGGCGGCCCGGTCCGTCCCGCCGCAGCCGGTACGCGAGGAGTCCCAGGCCCCGGCCGCGGCGCGCTCCGCGGCGTTCCCCGGACCGCGGGGCGGCTGACGCGCCGCCCGCCCGCCGCCGGGACGCCGACCCCCGACGGCCGGCCCGGGCCGCCCGTACGAACGCCGCCCCCGGCGGAAGCGACCCATCGGCCGCTCCCGCCGGGGGCGTTCGCCGTCCGCGGGACCGATCCGCCCCGGCGGACCGCGGGACCCGTCGGGCGCGCCCGAGCTCCCTCAGCCGATGTCGGGCGGGTCGATCCGGATCCGGACCGCCTCCGCCGCCGGGACGCCCCGCGCCAGCCGGGCCGCCTGGGCGGTCTTGAGGGCGGCGGCCAGCGCGGCTCCGCTTCCCGGCGGCACCCGCACCAGCGCCCGCTCCCCCGGCGAGGGCTCCCCGCGCCGCCCCGGCAGCGGTACGGGTCCCAGGACCTCCGCGTCCGGCGGCAGGGCGGCGCCGGCGAGGAAGGCCTCCACCGCCTCCCCGCGCCCGGCGACCGCCGCCATCCGCGACACCGGGGGGAAGCCGAGCTGGGAGCGCTCGGCGAGTTCGCGGACCGCGTGGCCCACGGGATCCCACCGGACGAGCGCCTGCACGGGCCGCAGCGTCGGCTCCGCGACCACCACGACCTGCCCGTCGGCCCGCACCAGCGAGGCAGCCGCCAGCCAGCGCCGCAGCGCGTCCTCCCCCGCGCGCAGGTCGGGCCGGCCCAGCATGGCCCAGCCGTCGAGCAGCAGCGCGGCCGCGTACCCGGCGCCCGCGGCGACGGGCTCGGCGCCCGGCGTGCTCACCACCAGGGCGGGGCGGTCCGGTACCTCGTCGAGGACGTGGTCGCGCCCGGAGGTGCGCACGGGTACGGCGGGGAAAGCCCGGCCCAGCTCCTCGGCGGTCCGCCGCGCCCCCACCACTTGGGCCCGCAGCCGGAAGGAACCGCATTCCTCGCAGTGCCAGGAGGGTTCCGGCCGCCCGCACCATCCGCACTGGAGGTCCCGCTCGTCGGGGGCTTCCAGCGGCCCGGCGCAGACGGTGCAGCGGGCCGGGGTGCGGCAGCGCTCGCAGGCCAGGCGGGGTACGTAGCCGCGCCGGGGGACCTGGACGAGCACGGGCCCGGTCTTCAGCCCCTCCCGTACGGTCTCCCAGGCCAGGGTCGGCAGCCGGGCGACGCGGGCCGCCTCGTCGCGGGCCAGCAGTTCGTCGCCGACGGTCCGGATCCGGGGGGCGGCGGCCCGTACCGTCTCGCGGTCGGCGGCCAGCGGCCGCGCCCAGCCGGACTCGACCAGCTGGGCGGCCTCCACGGTGCAGCTCGTGCTCCCGGCCAGGAAGGCGCAGCCCTCGCTGACGGCGCGCAGTTCCAGCACCTCCCGGACGTGCGGGAAGGGGGCGTTGTCGTCGCTGTGGCTGGAGTCCCCGTCGTCCCAGACGGCGACGAGCCCGAGGTCGCGCACGGGGGCGAACATGGCGGCCCGGGTGCCGATCACGGCCCGCACCGAGCCGCGGTGGACGGCGAGCCATTGGCGGTAGCGCTTCTCGGGGCCGGATTCGGCGGTCAGCAGCGCGTGCCGCCCCTCGCCGAGCAGGGCGGTGAGGGCCCTGTCCACCCGGGCGGCGGCCCGCCCGTCGGGCAGGACGACCAGGGCTCCGCGGCCGGAGGCGAGGGTGGCGGCCAGGGCGCGGGCCAGCTCGTCGGCCCAGCCGGGGCCGGGCAGCGCGGTCCAGACGGCGCGCGGCGCACCGCCGGTGGCCAGGGCCCGCAGGAGGGCGGGGCCGGCTCCGTACCGCGTCCAGCCGCCGGGGTCGGGGGCGGCGGGCGGGGGCAGCGGCTCCGGCGAGGGCTTGGCCTCGGCGCGGGCGTTGCGCGGAGGCAGGGCGAGCTGGAGCACGTCGGCCAGGCTGCCCGCGTACCGGTCGGCGACGGCGCGGGCGAGGGCCAGCAGCTGCGGGGTGAGGACCGCCTCGGGCGAGACGACGTGCGCGAGGGCCGCCAGGGCCCCGTTGTAGTCGGACTCGGCGCGGCGCTCGACGATGAAGCCGTCGATGAGCCCGCCGCCCTCACGGCGGCCGCCGTGCACCTGGTGGGAGCCGGCGCCGAAGCGGACGCGGACGCGGACCCCCGGCTGGGCGGCCTCGGACAGCTCCTCGGGGACGGCGTAGTCCCAGAGCTGGTCGAGGTGGAGCACCCCCTTGTTGACGAGGACCCGCGCGACCGGCAGTTCCTTGGCGAGGGCCGCGCCGCGCCAGGTGCGCGGCTTGGCCTTGGGGGCCTTGGCCTTGGCCTCGGCGACCATCTCCCGGATGAGCGCGAGCTGCTCCGGCGGGCCGCCGGGATCCCCGTCCCCGCCCCGCTGCCCGGACTCGTTCGCGCTGCTCACACAGCATTCTTACCCGATGGCACCGACAACGCCGAACGGCCCCGGACCAGAGGGTCCGGGGCCGTTCGCACGAGCGGCTGTTACAGGCCGGCGGCGGCGCGCAGGGCGTCGACGCGGTCGGTGCGCTCCCAGGTGAAGTCCGGCAGCTCGCGGCCGAAGTGGCCGTAGGCGGCGGTCTGGGCGTAGATCGGGCGCAGCAGGTCGAGGTCGCGGATGATCGCGGCCGGACGGAGGTCGAAGACCTCGCCGATCGCTTCCTCGATCTTCTGGACCTCCACCTTGGCGGTGCCGAAGGTCTCGACGAACAGGCCGACGGGCTCGGCCTTGCCGATGGCGTAGGCGACCTGGACCTCGCAGCGCGAGGCGAGGCCGGCGGCGACCACGTTCTTGGCGACCCAGCGCATCGCGTAGGCGGCGGAGCGGTCGACCTTGGACGGGTCCTTGCCGGAGAAGGCGCCGCCGCCGTGGCGGGCCATGCCGCCGTAGGTGTCGATGATGATCTTGCGGCCGGTCAGGCCGGCGTCGCCCATCGGGCCGCCGATCTCGAAGCGGCCGGTCGGGTTGACCAGCAGCCGGTAGCCGTCGGTGTCCAGCTTGATGCCGTCCTCGACGAGCTGACCGAGCACGTGCTCGACGACGAACTCGCGGATGTCGGGGGCGAGCAGCGAGTCCAGGTCGATGTCGGACGCGTGCTGGGTGGAGACGACGACCGTGTCGAGGCGGACGGCCTTGTCGCCGTCGTACTCGATGGTGACCTGCGTCTTGCCGTCGGGGCGCAGGTACGGGATGGTCCCGTTCTTGCGGACCTCGGACAGGCGGCGGGAGAGCCGGTGCGCGAGGTGGATCGGGAGCGGCATCAGCTCGGGCGTCTCGTCGCAGGCGTAGCCGAACATCAGGCCCTGGTCACCGGCGCCCTGCTTGTCGAGCTCGTCCTCGTCGCCCTCGACCCGCTTCTCGTACGCGGTGTCGACGCCCTGCGCGATGTCCGGGGACTGCGCGCCGATGGACACCGACACGCCGCAGGAGGCGCCGTCGAAGCCCTTCTTCGAGGAGTCGTAGCCGATCTCAAGGATCTTGTCGCGCACGAGCTGCGCGATCGGGGCGTAGGCCTTCGTCGTCACCTCGCCCGCGATGTGCACGAGACCGGTGGTGATGAGGGTCTCCACGGCCACACGCGAGGTCGGGTCCTCGGTGAGGAGCGCGTCGAGGATCGTGTCGCTGATCTGGTCAGCGATCTTGTCGGGGTGGCCCTCGGTCACGGACTCCGAGGTGAACAGGCGGCGGGACACATCGCTCCCTGGGGTTGCAGCGGCTGCTGGCTGATCATTGGCGGAACCACACCGGGGGCTGCGCCCGATCACGTTCCGAATGCAGTTTATCGGTCGCCACCGGGCGCCGGACCACCCGTCTCGCCCTATGGGAGCCGCGTGACCTGCGACACTCCATTCTGGCGTATGGAATTCGTTACGAGAAGGGTCGCGGCTCAGGCGCGTCGCGGGGCGAGCCGGGCGGCGACCTGGTCCCAAATGACGTCGGCCAGCGCTTCCTTCGGACCGTAGGGAACGGGCGTTTCCGATCCATCAGAGGACAGGATCACCGCTTCGTTCTCCTCGGAACCAAAGGTCTTGGAGGCGCCGACCTCGTTGACGACGAGAAGATCACACCGCTTGCGGGCGAGCTTGGCCCGTCCGTTGGCGAGTACGTCGTCCGTTTCCGCGGCGAACCCGACCACCACCTGCCCGTCCCGGGCCCGGTCGGCCGAGATCTCCGCGAGGACGTCGGGGTTGCGGACGAGGGTCAGCGGAGCGGGCTCCTGCCCGTCCTTCTTCTTGATCTTGCCGTCGGCGTACTGGGCCGGCCGGAAATCGGCGACGGCGGCCGCCATCACCACGGCGTCGGCGTCCGCGGCGGCCTTGAGCACGGCCTCGCGCAGCTGGAAGGCCGTCCCGACCCGTACGACGTCCGCCCCGGCCGGGTCGGCCAGCGCGGTGTTGGCCGCGACGAGGGTGACCCGGGCCCCGCGTGCGACGGCGGTACGGGCGAGCGCGTAGCCCTGCTTGCCGGAGGAGCGGTTGCCGAGGAAGCGGACCGGGTCCAGCGGCTCCCGGGTGCCGCCGGCGCTGATCACCACGTGCCGTCCGGCGAGATCGGGCTCGGCCGTGCCGCGGGCCAGGCTGTGCCTTCTCAAAACGTTGCGGCACACCTCGTAGATCTCCTCGGGGTCCGGGAGGCGCCCCTTGCCGGTGTCCTTGCCGGTGAGCCGGCCGACGGCGGGCTCGATGACGACGGCGCCGCGCCGGCGCAGGGTGGCCACGTTCTCCTGAGTGGCGGGGTGCTCCCACATCTCGGTGTGCATGGCGGGCGCGAAGACCACCGGGCAGCGGGCGGTGAGGAGCGTGTTGGTGAGGAGGTCGTCGGCCAGCCCGTGGGCGGCCTTGGCCAGCATGTCGGCGGTGGCCGGGGCGACGACGACGAGGTCGGCGCCCTGGCCGATCCGCACGTGGGGCACCTCGTCGACGCTCTCCCACACCTCGGTCCCGGCCGGGTTCCCGGACAGGGCGGCCCAGGTCGCCTCGCCCACGAAGTGCAGGGCCGCAGCCGTGGGCACCACCCGTACCTCGTGCCCGGACTCGGTCAGCCGGCGCAGCAGCTCGCACGCCTTGTAGGCGGCGATCCCGCCGCTGACTCCGAGCACGACCTTCGGCTTACCCACCACACACGCCCCTTCGGCTGTCGTCGTACGTGTCTATGACACACCACAGGCCCGGCAGATGTTCTGCCGGGCCTGTGGTGAAAGGAATCTCGGTGCCTTACTGGGCCGGGGCCTCGATGGCCTCGGAGGTCAGCAGACCCGCGTTGATCTCGCGCAGCGCGATCGAAAGCGGCTTCTCGTGGACGTGGGTGTCCACCAGCGGGCCGACGTACTCAAGCAGGCCCTCACCGAGCTGCGAGTAGTACGCGTTGATCTGACGCGCGCGCTTGGCCGCGTAGATCACGAGGCTGTACTTCGAGTCCGTGGCCTCAAGCAGCTCGTCGATCGGCGGGTTGATGATGCCCTCGGGCGCAGTGATGGAAGAGGACACGCTCTACCTTCCGAAGATGGGTGAAAGATCAGGCATTGACCGAGGGAACGACGGTCAACGATCAGACAACTTCCATCAAGGCTAGCAGCTCACGCGCCACGTCCTCGACGGAGGTGTTGACCAGGGTGGTGTCGAACTCGGACTCGGCCGCGAGCTCCACCTTGGCGGTTTCCAGGCGGCGCTCGATGACCTCGGCCGATTCGGTGCCCCGGCCGGTGAGCCGGCGGACCAGCTCCTCCCAGCTGGGCGGCGCGAGAAAGACCAGCTGCGCCTCGGGCATGGACTCGCGGACGAGCCGCGCGCCCTGGAGGTCGATCTCCAGGAGGACGGGCTCGCCGTTCTCCAGGCGCTCGGCCACCGCGCCGCGCGGTGTGCCGTAGCGGTTGCCCGCGAACTCGGCCCACTCCAGCAGCTCGCCGTTGGCGATCAGCTTGTCGAACTCGTCGTCGCTGACGAAGAAGTACTGGACTCCGTGTCGCTCACCGGGCCGCGGCTTGCGGGTGGTGGCCGACACCGAGAGCCAGACCTCGGGGTGGACCTTGCGCATATGCGCGACGACCGTGCTCTTGCCGACACCCGAGGGGCCGGAGAGCACGGTCAGCCGCGGACGAACCTCTGCTGCCATAGAGCGATTATCCAGGTTCCAGGGACTGCCTGAGAACGCCGGGAGAACTTCAGGCGAAGCGTCAGCCGGCTGGGGTGCCGAACTCACGTTCCAGAGAGGCGATCTGGTTGGAGCCGAGACCTCGGACACGCCGGGACTCGGAGATGCCGAGGCGCTCCATGATCTGCTTGGCGCGCACCTTGCCCACGCCAGGCAGGGACTCCAGCAGGGCGGAGACCTTCATCTTGCCGATGACGTCGTTCTCCTGGCCCGTCTTGATGACCTCTTGGAGGGAGGCGCCGGAGTGCTTGAGTCGATTCTTCACCTCGGCCCGCTCCCGGCGAGCCGCGGCGGCCTTTTCGAGCGCGGCTGCGCGCTGTTCAGGGGTAAGGGGCGGAAGAGCCACGCCTACGTCACCTCGGATGTCGAACTGTCGGATACGGACCGGTGGGGAACCCTAGGGCGCCACACCAGGCGAATGCCCGAACAGCGGTGGAACTCGTTCGCTGCTCGTTCACTCTGCTCGGAGACTAGCGGCCATGGCCGCTCCAGTCAGCGAGAACGGACGAAAAGTCCTGGTCAGCCTCCACTGAAACGTACATCACGGACAAAGTACCCCGGTTTTGTCCGGTGAAGGACGTCAGCGGGAGACCGCCTGGCGGATTTCGTCCGCGAACCGGGCCGCCGACGCGCGGAGCGCCGCCGCGTCCGGGCCGTGCTTCAGGACACCGCGGGACACGTTCGGCACGACGTTGCGCACGGCGGCGCCGAAGACGGCCGGCAGATCCGCCGCCGTGGCGCCCTGGGCGCCGATGCCGGGGGCCAGCAGCGGGCCGTTGATGTCCAGGTCGAAGGACGAGAGGTCGCCCAGGGTGGCGCCGACGACCGCGCCGAAGGAGCCGAGCGGTGCGGCGCCGGCGTTCTCGGCGGCGAGGTGGGCCAGCATCGTGGCGCCGATGGTCCTGCCGTCCTCGCGGACCGCGCGCTGGACCTCGGCGCCCTCCGGGTTCGAGGTGAGGGCGAGCACGAACAGGCCGGCGCCCGATGCGCGGGCGAGGTCGAAGGCGGGGCGCAGGGAGCCGTAGCCCAGGTACGGCGAGACCGTCAGCGCGTCGGAGAACAGCGGCGAGTCCTTGCGCAGGAAGGTCTCGGCGTACGCGGCCATCGTCGAGCCGATGTCCCCGCGCTTGGCGTCCATCAGGACCAGGGTGCCGGCCGCGCGGGCGTCCGCCACGGTCTGCTCCAGCACCGCGATGCCGCGCGAGCCGAAGCGCTCGAAGAAGGCCGCCTGCGGCTTGAAGACCGCCACCTGGTCGGCCAGGGCCTCCACCACGGTCCGGGAGAAGCGCTCCAGGCCCGCGATGTCGTCGCCCAGGCCCCAGGAGGACAGCAGGGCGGCGTGCGGGTCGATGCCGACGCACAGGGGGCCGCGGGAGTCCATCGCCTCGCGGAGGCGGGTGCCGAAGGGGGTACCCAGGGTCTCGGTCGTCACAGGGCGGCCTTTCGGGTCTCGGCGCCCACCGCTTCGGCGAGGGTCGCGTACGGGCTGGCGGCCAGGCGCGCGGCCAGGCCCTTGTGGATCGAGCGGGCGTAGAACGGGCCCTCGTAGATGAAGGCGCTGTAGCCCTGGATCAGCGTGGCGCCGGCCAGGATCCGCTGCCAGGCGTCCTCGGCGTTCTCGATGCCGCCGACGCCCACCAGGACCAGCCGGTCGCCCACGCGGGCGTACAGGCGGCGCAGGACCTCCAGGGAGCGCTCCTTGACCGGGGCACCGGAGAGCCCGCCCGTCTCCTTGACCAGGGACGGGGCGGACTTCAGGCCGAGGCCCTCGCGGGCGATGGTGGTGTTGGTGGCGATGATGCCGTCCAGGCCGAGCTCCAGCGCCAGGTCGGCCACCGCGTCCACGTCCTCGTCGGCGAGGTCGGGGGCGATCTTGACTAGCAGCGGGACGCGGCGGTCGGTCACCGTGCGGTCGGCCGCCTCGCGGACGCCCGTGAGCAGGGGGCGCAGCGACTCCGTCGCCTGGAGGTTGCGCAGGCCAGGGGTGTTCGGGGAGGAGACGTTCACGACGAGGTAGTCGGCGTGGCGGGCCAGGCGCTCGGTGGAGGCGACGTAGTCCCCCACCGCCTCCTCCTCGGGTACGACCTTGGTCTTGCCGATGTTGACGCCGACGACGGTGTTGAAGACCGGCCTGCGGGCCTCCAGGCGCGCCGCCACGGCCGCCGAGCCCTCGTTGTTGAAGCCCATGCGGTTGATCAGCGCGCGGTCCGGCACCAGCCGGAAGAGGCGCTTCTTGGGGTTGCCGGGCTGGGCCTGCGCCGTGACGGTGCCGATCTCGACGTGGTCGAAGCCGAGCATCGCCATGCCGTCGATCGCGACGGCGTTCTTGTCGAAGCCCGCGGCGAGGCCGAAGGGGCCGTGCATGCGCAGGCCCAGGGCCTGCGTGCGCAGCTCCTTGTGGCGGGGGGCGAGGACGGCCGCGACGAAGGTGCGCAGCACAGGAGTGCGGGCCGCGAGGCGGATCCAGCGGAAGGCCAGGTAGTGGGCCTGCTCCGGGTCCATCCGCTTGAAGACCAGGTGGAAGAAGAGCTTGTACATCTCAGTCGGTTCCTCGTGCGCTCATGAGGAGGGGGACACCCGTCGTGAAACCGGTGTCCCCCTCTCCTGGTCGGGCTGCTAGTCGCGGGCCGCGGTCAGGTGCTCCGCGTGCTCCTGGAGCGAGCGGACGCCCACGTCGCCGTGGCCGAGCGCCTCGATGCCCTGGACGGCCGCGGCGAGCGCCTGGACCGTGGTCAGGCACGGGACGCCGCGGGCCACGGCGGCGGTGCGGATCTCGTAGCCGTCGAGACGGCCGCCGGTGCCGTAGGGGGTGTTGACGATCAGGTCGACCTGGCCGTCGTGGATCAGCTGGACGATCGTCTTCTCGCCGCCGGGGCCCTCGCCCTCGCTGAGCTTGCGCACGATGGTGGCGTTGATGCCGTTGCGGCGCAGGACCTCGGCGGTGCCGGAGGTGGCGAGCAGCTCGAAGCCGTGGGCGACGAGCTCGCGCGCCGGGAAGATCATCGAGCGCTTGTCGCGGTTGGCGACCGAGATGAAGGCGCGGCCCTTGGTGGGCAGCGGGCCGTAGGCGCCCGCCTGCGACTTGGCGTACGCCGTGCCGAAGACCGAGTCGATGCCCATGACCTCGCCGGTGGAGCGCATCTCCGGGCCGAGGACGGTGTCCACGCCGCGGCCGTGGATGTCGCGGAAGCGCGACCACGGCATGACGGCCTCCTTGACGGAGATCGGCGCGTCGAGCGGCAGGGTGCCGCCGTCGCCGGTCTTCGGGAGCATGCCCTCGGCGCGCAGCTCGGCGATGGTGGCGCCGAGCGAGATGCGGGCGGCGGCCTTGGCGAGCGGGACCGCGGTCGCCTTCGAGGTGAAGGGGACCGTGCGGGAGGCGCGCGGGTTGGCCTCCAGGACGTAGAGGATGTCACCCGCCATCGCGAACTGGATGTTGATCAGACCGCGCACGCCGACGCCCTTGGCGATGGCCTCGGTGGAGACGCGCAGGCGCTTGATGTCGAAGCCGCCGAGGGTGATCGGGGGCAGGGCGCAGGCCGAGTCGCCGGAGTGGATGCCGGCCTCCTCGATGTGCTCCATGACGCCGCCGAGGTAGAGCTCGGTGCCGTCGTAGAGGGCGTCGACGTCGATCTCGATCGCGTCGTCGAGGAAGCGGTCGACCAGCACGGGGCGGGTCGGGGAGATCTCGGTGGACTCGGCGATGTACGCCTGGAGGCGGGCCTCGTCGTAGACGATCTCCATGCCGCGGCCGCCGAGCACGTACGACGGGCGCACCAGGACCGGGTAGCCGATCTCGTCCGCGATCGCCTTCGCACCCGCGAAGGTGGTGGCGGTGCCGTGCTTGGGGGCGGGCAGGCCGGCCTCGGCGAGGACCTGGCCGAAGGCGCCGCGGTCCTCGGCGGCGTGGATGGCCTCCGGGGAGGTGCCGACGACCGGCACGCCGTTGTCCTTGAGCGCCTGGGCGAGACCGAGGGGGGTCTGGCCGCCGAGCTGGACGACGACGCCGGCGATGGGCCCGGCCAGGGACTCGACGTGGACGATCTCCAGTACGTCTTCGAGGGTCAGCGGCTCGAAGTACAGGCGGTCGGAGGTGTCGTAGTCGGTGGAGACGGTCTCCGGGTTGCAGTTGACCATCACGGTCTCGTAGCCCGCGTCGCTGAGCGCGAAGGAGGCGTGGACGCAGGAGTAGTCGAACTCGATGCCCTGGCCGATGCGGTTCGGGCCGGAGCCCAGGATGATCACCGCGGGCTTGGTGCGGGGCGCGACCTCGGACTCCTCGTCGTAGGAAGAGTAGAAGTACGGGGTCTTGGCGGCGAACTCGGCGGCGCAGGTGTCGACCGTCTTGTAGACGGGGCGGACGCCCAGCGCGTGGCGGACCTCGCGGACGACGTCCTCGCGCAGGCCGCGGATCTCGGCGATCTGGGAGTCGGAGAAGCCGTGGCGCTTGGCCTCGGCGAGCAGCTCGGGGTGGAGCTTCTCGGCGGCTGCCAGCTCGTCCGCGATCTCCTTGATCAGGAAGAGCTGGTCGACGAACCAGGGGTCGATCTTCGTGGACTCGAAGACCTCTTCCTGGGTGGCGCCGGCCCGGATGGCCTGCATGACGGTGTTGATGCGGCCGTCGGTCGGACGGACCGCGGTGCGCAGCAGCTCGTCCTTGTCGCCGGGCTCGCCGACGAAGGTGAACTGCGAGCCCTTCTTCTCCAGGGAGCGCAGGGCCTTCTGCAGCGCCTCGGTGAAGTTGCGGCCGATGGCCATGGCCTCGCCCACCGACTTCATGGTGGTGGTGAGGGTGGCGTCGGCGGCCGGGAACTTCTCGAAAGCGAAGCGGGGGGCCTTGACGACGACGTAGTCGAGGGTCGGCTCGAAGGAGGCCGGCGTCTTCTCGGTGATGTCGTTGGGGACCTCGTCGAGCGTGTAGCCGATGGCCAGCTTGGCGGCGATCTTGGCGATCGGGAAGCCGGTGGCCTTCGAGGCGAGCGCCGAGGAGCGCGAGACGCGCGGGTTCATCTCGATGACGATGACGCGGCCGTCGTCGGGGTTGATCGCGAACTGGATGTTGCAGCCGCCGGTGTCGACGCCGACCTCGCGGATGATCGCGATGCCGATGTCGCGCAGGCGCTGGTACTCGCGGTCGGTCAGCGTCATCGCGGGGGCGACGGTGATCGAGTCGCCGGTGTGGACGCCCATCGGGTCGAAGTTCTCGATGGAGCAGACGACGACCACGTTGTCCTTGGTGTCGCGCATCAGCTCCAGCTCGTACTCCTTCCAGCCGAGGATGGACTCCTCCAGGAGCACCTCGGTGGTCGGGGACAGCGTGAGGCCCTGGCCGGCGATGCGGCGCAGCTCGTCCTCGTCGTGGGCGAAGCCGGAACCGGCGCCGCCCATGGTGAAGGAGGGGCGCACGACGACGGGGTAGCCGCCGAGGGTGTCGACGCCCTTGAGGACGTCGTCCATCGAGTGGCAGATGACCGAGCGGGCGGACTCGCCGTAGCCGATCTTGGCCTTGACGGCCTCGACGACGCCCTTGAAGAGGTCGCGGTCCTCGCCCTTGTTGATGGCCTCGACGTTGGCGCCGATGAGCTCGACGCCGTACTTCTCCAGCACACCCTGCTCGTGCATGGAGATGGCGGTGTTGAGCGCGGTCTGGCCGCCGAGGGTGGGCAGGAGCGCGTCGGGGCGCTCCTTGGCGATGATCTTCTCGACGAACTCGGGGGTGATCGGCTCGACGTACGTGGCGTCGGCGATCTCCGGGTCGGTCATGATCGTCGCGGGGTTGGAGTTCACCAGGATGACCCGCAAGCCCTCGGCCTTGAGGATGCGGCAGGCCTGGGTGCCGGAGTAGTCGAACTCGGCGGCCTGGCCGATGACGATCGGGCCGGAGCCGATGACCAGGACGGACTGGATATCGGTGCGCTTAGGCACGCTCGGCCTCCATCTGGGTGGTGCTCATCAAAGACGTGAAGCGGTCGAAGAGGTACGCGGCGTCGTGCGGGCCGGCGGCCGCTTCGGGGTGGTACTGGACGGAGAAGGCCGGCTGGTCGAGCAGCTGGAGGCCTTCCACGACGTTGTCGTTCAGGCAGACGTGGGAGACCTCGGCGCGGCCGTAGGGGGTCTCGGAGACCTGGTCGAGGGGCGCGTCGACGGCGAAGCCGTGGTTGTGCGCGGTGATCTCGACCTTGCCGGTGGTGCGGTCCTGCACGGGCTGGTTGATGCCGCGGTGGCCGTACTTCAGCTTGTAGGTGCCGAAGCCGAGGGCGCGGCCGAGGATCTGGTTGCCGAAGCAGATGCCGAAGAGCGGCGTCTTGCGCGCGAGGACGCCCTGCATGACGGAGACCGCGTGGTCGGCCGTGGCCGGGTCGCCGGGGCCGTTGGAGAAGAACACGCCGTCCGGGGAGACCGCGTAGATGTCCTCGACGGTGGCGGTGGCGGGCAGCACGTGCACCTCGATGCCGCGCTCGGCCATCCGGTGCGGGGTCATGCCCTTGATGCCGAGGTCGACGGCGGCCACGGTGAAGCGCTTCTCGCCGATGGCGGGGACGACGTACGTCTCCTGGGTGGCGACCTCCGCGGAGAGGTTCGCGCCCTTCATCTGCGGGGAGGCCTGGACCTTGGCGAGCAGCACCGCGTCCTGGTCGACGGCCTCGCCCGAGAAGATGCCGACGCGCATGGCGCCGCGCTCGCGCAGGTGGCGGGTCAGGGCGCGGGTGTCGATGCCGCTGATGCCGACGACGCCCTGCGCGACGAGCTCCTCGTCCAGCGAGCGCCGGGAGCGCCAGTTGGACGGGACGCGCGCGGGGTCGCGTACGACGTACCCGGACACCCAGATGCGGGAGGATTCGGGGTCCTCGTCGTTCACGCCCGTGTTACCCACGTGGGGGGCGGTCATCACGACGACCTGCCGGTGGTAGGACGGGTCGGTCAGGGTCTCCTGGTAGCCGGTCATGCCGGTGGAGAACACGGCCTCGCCGAAGGTCTCCCCCACAGCGCCGTAGGCGCGGCCGCGGAAGATCCGACCGTCCTCCAGGACGAGTACGGCGGGAGTTTTGGCTCCCCTGGTGGAGGTCGTCATCGTTCGGCGCCTTCCGTCGAGATGGATTGGTTCTGTGTGACGAGCGTGCTGATGCCCTCGACCCAGGCGGCGTGTTCGGCCGCGCGGTCGGAGCGGAATCCGGAGTCGATCAGCTTGTCGCCGTGCGCCCAGGTGACGACGAGCAGACCGCCCTCGGTGAGTACCTTGCCCGCGATTCCCTTGTCGAGGCGGGCGCCGCGCAGCTGTGCGGCCGGTACGAAGAAGTCCGTGGCACCCGGACGGACCACGTCGAGGCCCGCGTCGGTGAGCGTGAGCTCGACCCGGCTGCGGACGCCCAGACCGTGGGCGACGATCCGGTCGAGCCACTGTCCGGCGGTGGTGGAGCCGTGGTACCGGCCGGTGAGCGCCAGCCGGTGGGCGGGCAGACCGGCCGGGGCGGCGGGCAGCTCCGGCAGGTCGTTCTGCAGGGTTCCGCGCCATTTCCAGCCCTGCCGCATCAGCCAGTACACGAACGCGATGAAGACGATGAGACCGATCACCCAGGCGATGCGGGCGCCCCAGTCCGTCACCTCCGCCGACTGTCGTTCGGCGGCCTCGGCGGCCAGTTGGATCACTGCAGGTGTCACGCCAGTTTCCCGTCCACGACCGTTGCGCGGCCCCGCAGGAAGGTGTGGGTGACGCGACCCGGCAGCTCACGGCCCTCGTAAGGCGTGTTGCGGCTGCGGGAGGCGAAGTGTGCGGGGTCCACGACACCACGGTACGAGGTATCGACCAAGGTCAGGTTCGCGGGTTCACCTGCCGAGACGGGGCGGCCGTGGCCCGCCAGGCTGCCGATGCGCGCCGGGGCGAAGGACATCCGCTCGGCGACGCCCGCCCAGTCGAGCAGGCCGGTCTCCACCATCGTCTGCTGGACGACGGACAGGGCGGTCTCCAGGCCGACCATGCCCATGGCGGCGGCGGCCCACTCGCAGTCCTTGTCCTCGTGCGGGTGCGGGGCGTGGTCGGTGGCGACGATGTCGATCGTGCCGTCGGCGAGCGCCTCGCGCAGGGCCGTGACGTCGCGCTCGGTGCGCAGCGGCGGGTTGACCTTGTAGACCGCGTTGTACGAGCGGACGAGCTCGTCGGTGAGGAGCAGGTGGTGCGGGGTGACCTCGGCGGTGACGTCGATGCCGCGGGACTTGGCCCAGCGGACGATCTCCACGGAGCCCGCCGTGGACAGGTGGCAGATGTGCACGCGGGAGCCGACGTGCTCGGCGAGGAGGACGTCGCGGGCGATGATCGACTCCTCGGCGACGGCGGGCCAGCCGCCCAGGCCGAGCTCGGCGGAGACGACGCCCTCGTTCATCTGGGCGCCCTCGGTGAGGCGGGGCTCCTGCGCGTGCTGGGCGACGACGCCGCCGAAGGCCTTCACGTACTCCAGGGCGCGGCGCATGATCACGGCGTCGTCGACGCACTTGCCGTCGTCGGAGAAGACGGTGACGCGGGCGGCGGAGTCGTGCATGGCGCCGAGCTCGGAGAGCTGCTTGCCCTCCAGTCCGACGGTGACGGCGCCGATGGGCTGCACGTCGCAGTAGCCGGACTCCTTGCCCAGGCGCCAGACCTGCTCGACGACGCCGGCGGTGTCGGCGACGGGGAAGGTGTTCGCCATGGCGAAGACGGCGGTGTAGCCGCCGGAGGCGGCGGCGCGGGTGCCGGTCAGGACCGTCTCGGAGTCCTCGCGGCCGGGCTCGCGCAGGTGGGTGTGCAGGTCGACGAGGCCCGGGAGGAGGACCTGGCCGGCGGCCTCGATGACGGTCGCGCCCTCGGCGGACAGGTTCTGGCCCACCTCCGCGATGGTCTCGCCGTCGATCAGGACGTCCTGCGCCTCGCCGCCGAGGACCTTCGCGCCACGGATAAGGATCTTGCTCATGGTTACTTGCTCTCCTCGGTGCGCGCGGCGGGGGTGGTGGTGACGGCGGGCTCGGAGCCTCCGAGCAGCAGGTACAGGACGGCCATCCGGGTGGAGACGCCGTTGGCGACCTGCTCGACGGCCGTGCAGCGGTCGGAGTCGGCGACCTCGGCGGTGATCTCCATGCCGCGGTTCATCGGGCCGGGGTGCATCACGATGGCGTGCTCGGGCATCTTGGCCATGCGGTCGCCGTCGAGTCCGTACCGGCGGGAGTACTCGCGCTCGGTCGGGAAGAAGGCGGCGTTCATGCGTTCGCGCTGCACACGCAGCATCATGACCGCGTCCGACTTCGGCAGCACCTCGTCGAGGTTGTACGAGACCTCGCAGGGCCAGGTCTCGACGCCGATCGGGACCAGGGTGGGCGGGGCCACGAGCGTGACCTCGGCGCCGAGCGTGTGCAGCAGGTGGACGTTGGAGCGGGCGACCCGGCTGTGCAGGACGTCGCCGACGATGGTGATCCGGCGGCCGTTCAGGTCCTTGCCGAGACCGGCGTCGCGGCCGACCAGGCGGCGGCGCATGGTGAAGGCGTCCAGCAGGGCCTGGGTCGGGTGCTCGTGGGTGCCGTCGCCGGCGTTGACGACGGCCGAGTCGATCCAGCCGGAGGTGGCGAGCCGGTAGGGGGCGCCGGAGGCGTGGTGGCGGATGACGACGGCGTCCGCGCCCATGGCCTCCAGAGTCAGCGCGGTGTCCTTCAGGGACTCGCCCTTGGAGACCGAGGAGCCCTTGGCGGAGAAGTTGATGACGTCGGCGGAGAGCCGCTTGGCGGCCGCCTCGAAGGAGATCCGGGTGCGGGTCGAGTCCTCGAAGAAGAGGTTGACGACCGTCAGACCGCGCAGGGTGGGCAGCTTCTTGATCGGCCGGTCCGCGACGCGGGCCATCTCCTCGGCGGTGTCGAGGATGAGGACGGCGTCGTCGCGGGTGAGGTCGGCGGCCGAGATGAGGTGGCGCTTCATCTGGGTGGCTCCGTAAGTCGGGAGGGCAGGCTGGGTCGGGCAGGGCAGGCTTGGGCGCGGGCCCTCACGGGGACCCCTACTCGTACGGGCGTACGGGCTACTGCGCGGCTGCCTGGGCGGTCCGCTGGCCGAGCAGCACGGCGTCTCGGCCGTCCTCCTCCTGGAGCTGGACCTTGACGGCCTCCCGCAGCGACGTGGGGAGGTTCTTGCCGACGTAGTCGGCGCGGATGGGCAGCTCGCGGTGGCCGCGGTCGACGAGGACGGCGAGCTGGACGGCGCGAGGGCGGCCGAGGTCGCCGAGCGCGTCGAGGGCGGCCCGGATGGTGCGCCCGGAGAACAGCACGTCGTCGACGAGGACGACGAGGCGGCCGTCGATGTCGTCGCCGGGGATCTCGGTCCGGCCGATCGCGCGGGCGGGCTTCATCCGCAGGTCGTCGCGGTACATGGTGATGTCGAGGGAGCCGACCGGGATCTTCGCGCCGGTGATCTCTTCGAGCTTGGCGGCCAGCCGGCGGGCGAGGTACACACCGCGGGTGGGAATGCCGAGGAGCACCACGTCGTCGGCGCCCTTGGCGCGTTCGACGATCTCGTGGGCGATGCGGGTCAGGACCCGCGCGATGTCCTGCGCCTCCAGCACGGGGCGCACATCGCTCTGCTGAGCGTCCATGGAAAGGACCTCCTTCTCCGCCTCACGGGACGGTTCTTAAAGGACGTCTGATGTACGGCCTCCACGGTACCAGGGGTGGGGCCGTGCACTCGCACGGGGCACGGCGGCCACCCTTCGAAGGAGGGCGGGGAAGACCATTCGGCTTGACGCATCCAAGTAACGCTGCGTAACCTCACAGTGAGTTACCAGCCGCGCGGCGGAGCCGCACGTGGTCATGTCGTCACAGCATCCATGTCGTCACAGCGTCACAGCGTCCGGGAGCGTTATGTCCAGCGAATACGCCAAACAGCTCGGGGCCAAGCTCCGCGCCATCCGCACCCAGCAGGGCCTTTCCCTCCACGGTGTCGAGGAGAAGTCGCAGGGCCGGTGGAAGGCCGTGGTGGTCGGTTCCTACGAGCGCGGGGACCGTGCCGTGACCGTCCAGCGCCTGGCCGAGCTGGCGGACTTCTACGGGGTGCCGGTGCAGGAACTGCTGCCGGGCACCACTCCCGGCGGGGCGGCCGAGCCGCCGCCGAAGCTGCGCCTCGACCTGGAGCGCCTCGCGGGCGTGCCCGCCGAGAAGGCCGGCCCGCTCCAGCGCTACGCGGCGACCATCCAGAGCCAGCGCGGCGACTACAACGGCAAGGTGCTGTCGATCCGCCAGGACGACCTGCGCACGCTCGCCGTCATCTACGACCAGTCCCCCTCGGTGCTGACCGAGCAGCTGATCAGCTGGGGAGTGCTGGACGCGGACGCGCGCCGTGCGGTGGCCCACGAGGACATCTAGTCCTCGGCCCCACGACCAGCAGAAACGTTACCGGCGGGTGCCGGGAGCCTGATCGGGTCGTCCAGCCGGAAGCCGCCGGCCTTGCTCAGCCGCGGCTCGCTCCCGGTGGCCCGGTACCAG
>NZ_JBEZBN010000082.1:0-22261 GCF_040647115.1 Streptomyces sp. NPDC044571 | reverse complement strand
CGCCCGCACCTCGGCAATGCCCACGCCAGGGAGGTGTACGAGCGGGGCCGTCCGCTGCTGCGGTCAGCCTGACCCGGGAACGACGAGACCCCCCCGCTAGCTCCTCGAGGGCACCGTTGCCGCTGCCGGGACGCACCCCAGCCGGCCCGCGACCGGGGGGATGAACCCGAGGAGTCCTCCGCCTTGTCGGAGCCGGGATCTGCGCCAAGCCGCGTACGCGGCAGCCTGCTCATCCGTCAAAAACTCGACCGACTGCGGCAGATGGTCTTCGAGGAACGGCCCCTGACCGCATGGAGGCTTCGGAGGGTCTCCAACGCCTCCGCGCGCAGCCGGTCCGGGGCGACAGCGTCGGTGCGCATGGGCTCCGGATCGGTCTGCAGGCCGAGAGCGCGCATGCTCCGTCGATGAACGCGCAGGGCACCGGTGCTGTCGAGGGTTCGTGTGCCGCTTACTGCCAAGCCCTCGGCACCCGGCGGGTTTCGACACGCAGGTGGCCATGACCCCCAATCAGGTGATTAGCGGTCAAGGTAATGTTCCCTGTGGGGTGTCAATCACCCTGAAGGGGGACGCAGAGTATGGAACTGGCCGCAGAGATAGCCGCGTACCGAGCGGGTTCCGGCGATCCCAGACGCCTGGTGGGCGAGTTCCGGCGGACTGTGCTGCTCGCTCCCTTGGCCGAGGGTGCCGCGGACGCCGACGGCGGGTTGATGTCAGCCGTCTCGGGCGGGATCCGCTGGTTCTATGCGTTCACGGACGAGGATGCGCTGGCCCGGTTCGCCGAGGCCCGCGGGGAAGCCGGCCGCGAGTGGCCTTACCTGGCGATCCTGGGGGCGCGTCTGGTCGATGCGGTCGTCCCGGAGGTGGACGGCCCGGCCGGGGTTGCCGTGAACGTGGCCGATGCGGACGGGTCGATGCTGTTCCCGCCCGTCGCCGGGATCGTCCCCGACGCATGCGCGGTGGACATCGAAACCGAGACCGAATCCGCGGAGGTGGCCTGATGGCCGGCGATGGTGACCTTGAGGTATCCCCGCAAGCGGTTGCCGCGATCCAGAAGGGTCTGCGGGCAGCGATATCGGAGCTGCGCGAGTCGGGGGATGCGGCCGGGGCCTCGCAGGGGGCGGGGTTCGAGAACCTGTCGATGACCGCGATGGAGACCGGGCACGGGGCGTTGTCGAAGGACTTCGAGGACTTCTGCGAGCGCTGGGAGTGGGGCGTGCGCAGCCTGATCCAGAACGCCTCCGCCCTCGCCGGCAATCTCGGCATCGCCGCCGGGACGGTGTGGGAGGAGGAGCAGTACATCCATGGCACGTTCAAGGTGGCGGTGAACGCGGCGTACGGGAATCCGCACGCCAGTGAGGACGAGATCGAGAAGAAGTCCTGGGGGGACATCTTCAGCGCGGACGTCTACAAGCCGGACTACAGCGCCGAGTCCTTCGAGAAGAGCGGTCAGGACATCAAGCAGACCTGGTCCGACACCAAGGACACGGTGACCTCGTCGGGGAGGATCGGGTCGCTGAAGGACCTGCTGGAGCAGACGAAGGGCAACGGGGGCGGTAACTGATGGGCTGGCGGGATGTCATACCGGACTCGATCGAGGACAAGGTCGAGAAGGGGGTCGAGAAGGTCGGTGACTTCGTCGAGTGGAGCGGTGGCAAGGCCGCCGACCTCGCCGACGAGGTCGGGCTGGACGAGGCCGGCGACTGGATCCGCGACAAGTCCCGCTCGGCAGCCAACCAGCTCGGCGCGGACGTCTCGGAGCTGGAGCTCGGCCAGACCGAGGACCCCAAGAAGCTGGTCTACGGCAGCGTCTCCAAGATCCGCGAGCAGGTGTCGCACCTGAACGACTTCAAGGCGGCCTTCGAGTCGGTCGGCAACGGTCTGAAGACCATGACCCAGCCCGAGGGCCTGCAGGGCAAGACGGCGGACACGTTCCGCGAGAAGGTGGCCAAGGAGCCGCCGCGCTGGTTCAAGGCCGCCGACGCCTTCGGCAAGGCCGCCGATGCGATGAATCGTTTCGCCGACACGGTGGAATGGGCGCAGGGCAAGGCCAAGGAGGCCTTGGACGACTACAACAAGGCCAAGAAGGCCTCCGAGGACGCCCGCGGCGCGCACAACAAGCTCGTCAGGGAGTACAAGGAAGCCTACGAGGCGAAGAAGGAGCACCTGCCGCCCCGCCCGTCCGACGACTTCCACGATCCGGGCAAGGCCATGGCGCACGCCGCGCAGGAGAAGCTCGAAAGCGCCCGCAAGCAGCGCAACGAGGTCGCCGAAACGACCGCCGCGGCGGTCCGGGCCGCCCGGGACGCCGCCCCGCCCAAGCCCTCGTACACCCAGCAGCTCGGTGATGCCGAGGAGTACTTCGTACTCGCCGGCACGCACCTCCTCGGCGGCGTCGTCAAGGGCACGGCAGGCATGGTCAACTTCGCCCGCGCGCTCAACCCGCTCGACCTCTATAACCTCTCGCACCCCGCCGAGTACGTCACGAACCTGAACTCCACGGCCGCAGGCCTGGTCACCATGGCCAACGATCCGTGGGGCGCGGGCAAGCAGATGCTCGACGAGTTCATGAAGGACCCCTCCGAAGGCATCGGCAAACTCATCCCCGAACTCATCGGCTCCAAGGGTGCCGGCGCCTTCAAAAAGCTCAGCTCCACCGCCAAGCACGTGGACGAAGCCGCCGAGGCCGCACGGGCGCGCAAGCTTGCAGACGACGCGCCCGAGGGCACCCACGACACCCCGGACGGCGACCGAAAAGCTGGCGGCGACCCGGTGGACCTCGCCACGGGGCGGATGTTCCTGCCCCAGACCGACATCGAACTGCCGGGCATCCTGCCGCTGGTGTTCACCCGCCGCACCGAGTCCGGCTGCGCGGTCGGCCGCTTCCTGGGCCGCGCCTGGACGTCCACCGTCGATGAGCGCCTGGAGATCGACGCGGTCGGGATCGTCCACGTCACCGCCGAGGGACTGCTGATCCCGTACGCGCACCCGGTCCCCGGCGTGTCCACCCGGCCGGAGAGGGGAAGGGGCCGCACCCTGCTGGCCCGCGAGGGCAACGGCGACTACACGGTCACCGACCCGGACAGCGGGCTCGTCTTCCACTTCACCGCCCCGTTCGGCAGCGAACCGGGCGGCGACGGTGAAGCCTGGCTGTCCCGCATCAGCGAACGCAACGGTCACAGCATCACCATCGACCGCGACACGGACGGTCTGCCGTCGGCCCTCGTCCATTCGGCGGGCCACCACGTGAAGGTGTCGGTCGCCGACGGCCTGGTGACGGCCCTGTCCCTGGCCGGAGCCGGCGAGGGCGGCGCGGACCTGCCCCTGATGGGCTACGGGTACGAGGACGGCGACCTCACCGCGGTCACCAAGCCGTCAGGCGCCACCACCACCTTCGAGTACGACGACCGCAGCCGTGTCACCGCATGGATCGACTCCAACGGGAGCCGCTACGACTACGTCTACGACGACCGCGACCGCGTCGTCGCGGAGGGCGGCGAGGCAGGCCACGTCCAGCTCACCCTGGCGTACACCGACCCGGATCCGGAGACCGGCCACCACACCACCACGCTCACCACCGCCGACGGGCACGCGACGCGCCACGTGTTCGGCCCCGGCTGCCGTCTCCTGGCCGTCACTGATCCACTCGGCCACACCACCCGCTTCACCTACGACCCGCGCGGCAACCTGCTCACCCGTACCGACCCGCTCGGCCTCACCACCGTCTTCTCCTACGACGAGGGCGGCCGGCTCGTGCGCGCCGTCCGCCCCGACGGGAGTGAACTGCGCACCGTACGCGGTCGATTCGGCCTGCCTGTGGAAGTCTTCGGGCCGGACGGCTCCCGCATGCTCCACGAATACGACGAGCGCGGCAACCGCACATCGGTCACCGACCCGGCCGGCTTCATCACCCGCTACACGTACGACCATGCCGGTCGCATGACCTCGCTCACCGACGCCGAAGGGGCCACGACCCGGGTCGTGTGCGATGCGGCGGGGCTGCCGGTGGAGGTGACCGACCCGGCCGGCGCCGTCACCCGCACCGAGCGGGACGCCCTCGGCAGGCCGGTCCGCATCACCGACCCCGTGGGCGGCGTCACGAGCCTGCAGTGGCACCCCGACGGGCAGCTCGCCCGACGTACCGGACCCGACGGCGCCACCGAGTCGTGGACGTACGACGGCGAGGGCAACCTCCTCACCCGCACCGACGCGGCCGGGGGCATCACCCGCTTCGAGTACACGCACTTCGACCTGCCGACTTCCCGCACCGGCCCCGACGGTGCACGCTACGAGTTCGAGCACGACACCGCCCTGCGCCTCACCCGCGTCACCAACCCGCAGGGGCTGGTCTGGACCTACGAGTACGACGCCGCCGACAACCTGGTCTCCGAGACCGATTTCGACGGCCGCACCCTGACCTACCGTGTGGACGCCGCAGGCCAGCTTGCCGCCCGCGTCGACGCACTCGGAGGGACCATCGCGTTCGAGCGCGACGAGCTCGGCCAGGTAGTCGTCAAGGACGTCGACGGCCACATCACCACCTATGGATACGACGGAGCCGGACGCCTGCTGGAGGCAGTCGGTCCGGACAGCGAACTCCGGTATCAGTACGACCGCCGGGGCAAGGTGAAGACAGAGCTGGTTGACGGCCGTCCCGTAACGCACTCCTACGACGCCCTCGGTCGCCGTACGCGCCGCACCACCCCCACCGGCCACGTCACCACCTACGCCTACGGCGCCGACGGACAGGCCCACCAAGTCACGACCGGCGGCCACCGCGTCGATTTCACCCACGATGCCGCCGGCCGCGAGGTGACCCGCCTCTTCGGCGACGCGATATCCGTGACCTCCGCCTGGGACGAAGCCGGACGACTCGCGGAGCAGCACATCACCGCCGCAGGGCGCGCCGTCAACAGCCGGGCGTACGCCTACCGTGCCGACGGTCATCTCATATCCGTCGAGGACCGGCTGTCGGGCATCTCCTCATTCGACCTCGACCGTGTCGGCCGCGTCACCGCCGTCCACGCGCAAGGGTGGACGGAGCGATACGCCTACGACGACGCCGGCAACCAAACGTTGGCCTCCTGGGACGCCGGACACCCTGGCGGCGAGGCCACCGGACCGCGCACCTACACCGGCACAGCCATCACCCGCGCCGGCGGCGTCCGCTTCGAGCACGACCCCCTCGGCCGAATCGTTCTTCGGCAGAAGACGCGGCTCTCACGCAAGCCCGACACCTGGCGCTACGCCTGGGACACCGAAAACCGCCTCACCTCCGTCACCACTCCCGACGGGACCCGCTGGCGCTACCGCTACGACCCACTCGGCCGCCGCACCGCGAAGCAGCGCCTGGCGACCGACGGCGAGAGCGTCCTCGAGGAGGTCCGCTTCACCTGGGACGGGCCGACCCTGTGCGAACAGAGCAACCATCACCCGGATCTCCCGCACACGGTCGCCCTCACCTGGGACCACCACGCTGATGTCCCTCTGGCCCAGACCGAGCGCATCCTCACGCCCGACGCACGACAGGAGGAAATCGATCGGCGCTTCTTCGCCATCGCCACCGATCTCGTCGGCACCCCCACGGAACTGATCGACGAGTCAGGCGACATCGCCTGGCGTAGCCGGAGCACCCTCTGGGGTACCACCGCCTGGGCCCGCGACAGCAGCACCTACACACCCCTCCGCTTCCCCGGCCAGTACTACGACCCTGAGACCGGCCTCCATTACAATTACTTCCGCCACTACGACCCCGAAACGGCCCGCTATCTCACGCTCGACCCGTTGGGACTCGGCCCGGCACCCAACCCCGCCACCTACGTCGATAATCCCCACTCGTGGGCCGACCCCTTGGGGCTTTCACCGTGCCCACGAGGCGCGTGGGCGGACAAGGCAGACTTCTCCAGCCAGAAGGTGATGAGCAAGAAGTTCGACGCTCATGCGGGGGATTTCCTCGACAACCCGGGGAACCGCAGCAAGGTCAACATGCAGCGGTTCGAAGATGCCATGCGTGAACACATGACAGCAGACGGAACAAAGATCTACCGTTTCGACTACAGAAATCAGGGGCCAGCGGTCGGATTCATCGATCCGGCATCCCAGAAGATGGTGATGCTGCGCGCCGATGGTAAGTTCTGGTCGGCCTGGAAACTGGGTGACAAACAGTTCCAAGGAATCATCGACAAAGGGTTTCTGTGGTGACCAATTCAGAACACGACGACGCGTCGGACTTGCAGTCGGTGCTCGGCTCGAACGGCGCCTTCGCCCCGTCCTGGCTGCGCGACAAATCGGTGATCCCGGTGCCAGCGGGTGCACAGCTCGATGCAGCACTGGCCCGTCGGATCGCGGCCGGATGCCACGCGGTCGGGGCACCTTATGTTCTTGCGACGAAACTCGCCCACGGACCCGGCGCGCTCGTCGGCACGACGTCCCGGCTGTCAACCGACGCCACGGGCACGGACATCCATCCGCCGTTCATGCTGCGCACGCCCGACCTGCAAGGAGCCGTCTTCTTTCCCCAATCCGGCTACGCATTGATCGCGGGAACCGCCGCGTTCATGGCGGCGGCGGTCGCGGAAGGGCCCGATACGGCGCGCGCCCGCTTCGGCCGTTATGCGCGCGCCCTCTCGGACCGTCACCCCGCGCTGTCGGTCGTGGCAGCCGAATACGAGCCCCAGCACCGGGCATGGTCCCACCTCGACGACATCGACCCCGCGAGTGCCGCCGCGCGGCAAGTGGCGCTGCTGGACGCGTTCACGGACGGAACCTGCGGCGCACCGGACTTCGCACACGGCTGGTGGGAAGCCCGTCGCGCTTCCCAGGCAAGTGGCGAACGCGTCCAGGGGGCACTCGGCGATTTCTTCGACCAGGTATTCATGATCCTCGAGGACTACTCGGTCGATCCCGAATTTGCCGAACCTGGGGATCTCGACGATGCCGGACTCGAGGCCGCCGTGCGCACGGCGTGGAACGCCTTCCGGCAGCAGTGAACGCACCCTGACCGACACACGGAATGCACCGGGAACTCCGGCTGGGCTGGGAGCTCGCCTGCGTCTTCGGTGACGCAAGCGCAGTGCCCCTGCGACGAGGTCGGACGGCGCTCAGCTCATCACCGCCGGAGCGCAGCACCGTCGACAGCTGCGCGTACCGCTACCGCGCCGACGGTTATCTCATATCGGTCTAGGACTGGCTGTCGGGCACGCGCACAGTGGATCTCGACTGTTCCAGCCAGGTCACCGCCGCCCTCGCACGACGAGGCTGACAGCCAGACCTCAGCCTCGTGGCCCGCCGACGACCCCGGCGGCGAGGCCACCGGATCACGCACCTACACCGGCACCACCGTCACCCGCGCCGATGCGAGCACGACGCCCTCGGCAGGTCGGCCTGCAGCAGAACGAGCACCGCCTACGCCCCGATCCGCTTCCCCGGCCAGCACTTCGACTCCGAGACGGGGGCTGCACTACAACCCCTTCCGCTACTACGACCCGGAATCGGGACGTTACGCGTCCTCGGACCCTCTGGGACTGTCGCCAGCGCCGAATCCCACGGCGTACGTCAGCAATCCGCGCAAATCCGTTCCTCGGAGAAACTGGAGAATTGGCCGTGCTCGGCATCGAATTCCTCGCCACCTTCATCAGCACCGGGCGCCCGCACGGCATGGGCATCGGCATCGGCATCGGCATCGGCATCGGCATCGGCATCGGCATCGGTTCCACCCTCGACGAGGTCGACCGCGCCCTACAGCACCGCTGCGTCGATGTCGTCGGCGAGGGCGGCACCTCGCTGCGCCGCGACTACGGGTTCGTGGAGTTCTACTTCAACCCCGGGGAGCAGTGGGTCATGTCCGGCGGCTCAATCGAACTGCACCGCCTCGCGAACGCACCCGAGCTGGCGGCTCGATGGGGCGGGAGCACCGGCGTCGAGTTCAGCCGGTACACCGCCTGGGCAGACGTACGGGAAGCGCTCTCCGACGTCCCTTCGGTCCCGGAGTTCACCGTCACCGACCAGGGCGGCTTCCTGGAGTACCGGGCAGAGGCGTCCTGTGTTTCCGTCCTCGTTGTGGACGACGAGGAGGAGGAAAGGGGCTACCACGCGGGACACGGGGACGTGTGGAGCGTCAGCCTGTGGGCGCCCGTACGGGCGAACTAACGCCGGCGCCCCCGCCAGGCGAAGGTGCCCGTGTCGGCCGAGCGGCGCGGGCACCTGCCCTCCCCGTTTGGTGAGCTCGTGGGCCAGGTCGGTGGCGTTGTCCCCTATTGGCGCGGTGGTCTCGGTGGCGACGTCGGGTCCTGGTGAGACGGTCGGTTTAGACCGTGTCCTATGTGGTGAGGCGGTCGTTGAGGTTGTCATGGGGCGGGGTACGTGGAGTTGGATTGTTCCGGACGGGTTGTGGGAGATCGCGAAGCCGCTGATCCCGCCCTCTCGGGTGCGGCCTCAGGGCGGCGGGACACAGGACACACCTGATGAGACGCTGTTCGCCGCGATCATCTACGTCCTGGTCAGCGGGTGCGCCTGGCGGTCACTGCCACCATGCTTCGGGATCTCGAAGTCCACGGCCCATCGCAGGTTCCTGATCTGGTCCAGAGCCGGGGTCTGGGGCCGGCTGCACGAGGAGATCCTGCACCGTCTCGACGACGCCGACCTGCTCGACCTCTCACGCGTGGTCCTCGACTCCGCCCACGTCAGGGCGAAAAAGGGGGCGAACTCACCGGTCCAAGCCCCGTGGACCGGGGCAAGCCGGGTTCCCCCTCGTCTCGCCGACGAGACGCTGGTTCCGCGTTACCCGGGCCCGCTGCCCGGCGGAGTACGGCCCAGACTGACGGGCCGTGCGTCATTACGTCGCCTTCCGGCGCCTGCTGCACGAGGAGTTGGGCGTACCGCCCTCGGCCCTGTTCGCCCGCCTGCTCCAGTCGGGCGGCGAACGCCGGCACACGCCTTCCCCACTTCGTGATGAGCGCGCCCGGACGCTTCAGACCCGCCGTGCCGCCTCAGTCGTCGGAGCGGATGGGCCGCGGCCTCCGTGAAGAGGGCCGGCGAACATGCCGCGAGCCGGGGCAAGCCCGGTACTCCACCCAGTCGGCCAGACCTGGATCTGCAGAGGTCGCCATGCCGCGAAGTCCATGCCGACGGTGACAACTCCCCCGAGCCGGCGGATCTTCTCGCCGGTTCAGGTGCGACTGAACCGGTGGTCACGCCGGGTCCATCCCCGCCTGTGCGTGGAGCAGGCCGTCGCGTACATGCGCCGGAGTTCCGGCGTGGGTTCACCCCCGCGTGTGCGGGGAGCAGATCGCGGTCGGGATTGGCAAGCTGACCGAGCGGGGTTCATCCCCGCGTGTGCGGGGAGCAGCACCATGTACGCGGCCGCGCCCGCCACCATGCGGGTTCATCCCCGCGTGTGCGGGGAGCAGACGAGCTGTCCGGCGGCCGTCTCGATGCAGTTGGGTTCATCCCCGCGTGTGCGGGGAGCAGTCACCGCATGAGCGTCGCCATCGAAGACGCTGGGGTTCATCCCCGCGTGTGCGGGGAGCAGCGCCGCAGCGAGGCTGCGTGCTCCTGGTCGGCGGGTTCATCCCCGCGTGTGCGGGGAGCAGACGACCTGATGGCCGAGCTGTCTGTGGCGCCCGGGTTCATCCCCGCGTGTGCGGGGAGCAGAACGGCATCGAGGACATCACGATGCAGGACCTGGGTTCATCCCCGCGTGTGCGGGGAGCAGGCTCCGCGACCTGGGACTTTAGTTGAGCGACGGGCCGTTAGTAAGCACTTTCACTGAAACCGGCAATCCTGCCAAAACCGCATGCCCCGGGCGAATAGAGGCCGCGAACGCCACCAGCTACATGTGCAACGCCGTGCACTCCCGGCGTGCGTCGTGGAGGTACAGGTATTTCAGTGGGAACGATCACGGCCGCTAGACAACAGCAAGAGGTCAACACTCACGCAAGGAAAGTGAGGGGCCGGGCGCCGTGCGCGCGGTGAACGCCGCGCGGCCCTCGCCGCTGCCTCCGCCGGTCTGCGAGCAGATCGACCAGAGGCTCCGCAGGCCGTCGAGTGCGAGCTGCGCCGGACGGGATCCGGGTTCGACGACCTGCCGGACGCTGTTCCACTCCACCAGCATCCGGCCGGCCATCTTGGCTATGGGCAGGGAGCGGATCTCACGGGTGCGCAGCCGTCCCTCCGATGCGGCCGTGTACATGGCGCTGACCGCTTCGAGTACGAGCTCCCGGAAGTGGAGCAGCTCGGGCTCCTGGAGCGCCATGAGCTCGTCGAAGCGCTCCGCGCCGTTCGTCTCCCGGCGGAGCGCCAGCTGCTCTGAGCGGCACAGTGCCGCGTGCATCCACGCGGCGCGGGATCGCGCGGGAGGTCCGTCGAAGGCCATGGCCGCCTTGAGGTCCGTCATGATCTCGGCGTCCTCCACGGGAAGGCGGTCCCTGTTGAGCGCCGTGAGCACCCCGTCCACCCGGGCGTCGAGCTGCTCGCGGGAGGCGCGTACGAGACCCGGACGGCGTTTGAGGTTCTCGCGCATCTGCTGCACGTGGGGCCCGTCCTGGCGGATTTCCAGCTCGGCTCGGATCTGGGCCCAGTTGAAGTCGGTCGGCAGCTCCGCGCGCCAGTCCTCAGGCACGGCGTCGAACGCACGCTGCTCCTCCTCCTGCCAGCGGAAGCGAGGGCCGAAGAACGCCTGGGCCAAGGCGACCTTCAACGGCCCGGTCGGCAGCAGCGGAAGCGGCATTTCGGCGAAGAAGGTGAGGAGCAGCAGATCGTAGGGCGACATCCGCGGATGGAGCTGGTCGCAGGCGGCCAGGCACAGCACCTGGACGTCGGTGCCGGGCGGGTAGACCCGCCGCGTCCCTTGGCGACCTCCCAGGAACACGGGCTCAGACGGAGGAATCAGAGCGTGCGCCCGCCACGTGGCAAGGCGAGACGGCTTCAGCGTGATCCTCCGGTCACGACAGAAGCGGATGAGCTGCCGATCGGCTTCGCTCGGAGGTGTCCTCGTCATGAAGCCAGGTTAGGAATCGGCGCCTCGTGCAGCCGGGGGGTGCAGCCGCTGCAGGGAGCGGCTCATTCGGATGCGGGCCGGCCGTGGCGGGCCGGCTGCCGACGGGCCGGTGGGCAACGAGATGCCGTGGAAGCCGGCCTGCCTCCGCGGGCTCCGGATCGTTGCGGTGTGTGCGAGTTCATCTCCGGGGGCATACGGGGTCGGATTTCTGGTCCGGCAGGTATGCCGCCCGCTCCTGCGCTGTGAGGTCGCGGTTGACGGCCTGGCAGATCTTCCGGATCGCCGCGGCGGGCGAAGGCAGGGTGACGTCCCACAGCCGCGCGTTGCCGTCGGCACTTGCGGTGGCGAGGGTGTGGCCGTCGGGACTGAACGCCACCCCCTGCACGACTTCGAACTCAAGCAGGGTGGCGCGGGGCTTGCGAGTGGGCACGTCCCACAGCACCACGGTTCCGTCGCTGCCGCCGCTGGCGAGAGAGCGCCGGTCGGGGCTGAACGCCACGGCGGGTACCGACCCGTGATGTTTGGTGAGGGTGGCCAGGCTCTTGCCGCCGTTCGCGTCCCACAGGCGTACCGAGGAGTCCTCGCTCCCCGTGGCCAGGGTTCGCCCGTCGGGGCTGAACGCCACTGCGTACACCGCTCCGCTGTGCCCCTTGAGAACGGGACCGGGGGCACCTGTGGCAGCATCGTACAAGTGTGCGGAGTTGTCCGTGTCGGTCACTGCCAGCTTCTTTCCGTCGGGACTGTAGGCCACTGCGATCACCGCGGTGCTGGCGATCTTCAGAGGTGCACGGATCTCCTTGCCGGTGGCCGCATCCCACTGCCGTACGCGGTTTCCGCCACCGGTGACGATGCGTCCGTCCTTGCTGACGGCCACTGCCTCGACCGGTCCCGTATTCGCCGAGATGACGATCTTCCTCGTGCGGGTTCGCACGTCCCACAGCTCGGCCTTGCCGTCCATGCTGCCGGTGGCGAGGGTGCGTCCATCGGGGGTGAACGCCACCGCTCGCACTGCGCCGCTGGCCTTGAGTGGGGCCTGGCTCGTGTGCTTGGTCACGTCCCACAAGCGGACGGTGCCGTCGAGGCTGCCGGTGGCGAGGGTTCGGCCGGACGGGCTGAACGCCACCCTCCAGACCTTGTCGGTGTGCTCGCTCAACGTCGCCCGATTCTGTCCGTCGGCCACGTCCCACAGACGCACGGTGGCGTCGCTGCCCGTCGCGAGCGTATGGCCGTCGGGGCTGAACGCCACCGACCAGACGGTGTCGGTGTGACCCGGCAGGACGGCAAGGGTCCGGCCGAATTCATCGGACAGCACTGCCGTGCCACCCTGGAGGCCCGTGGCGAGCGCACGGTCGTCCGGGCTCAACGCCACCGATTCCGTGATGTCGTCCAAGTAGCCCCGCGGGGGGCTGTTGCGCTCTTTGCCCGTGTCGAGGTCCCACACCCGCACGCCGGTGTCCGTGTTGTTCGATGTGACGAGTTTCCGGTTGTCGGAGTCGAACGCCAGGGAGTGCACCTCGCCGGGCTGCCTCAGCGGGCCTGCGTGTTGCTTGCCGGTTGCCGCGTCCCACACGCGCACCGAGTGGTCGAGACTGCCGGTCGCGACGAAGCGCCCGTCCCGGCTGAACACCGCGGACCACACGGGGCCGGTGTGCCCCTCCAGCTCGGCCCGGGGCTTGCCGGTCCCAAGGTCCCAGAGGCGGGCGGTCGCGTCGTCGCCGGCGGTGGCGAGAGTACGGGTACGGTGGTCGGGGTTGAAGACCACGGACCGCACGGCGGCGCCGTGGTCTTGCAGGATGCGGCGGGGCGCGCCGGTGTGCGCGTCCCACAGGCGGACGGCACCGTCGAGGGCGCCGGTGGCGAGGGTGTGGCCGTCGGGGCTGAAGGCCACGGACATCACCGGAGCGGTGTGTCCCTTGAGGACGGGGCCGGGCCTGCCGGTGTGCGTGTCCCACAGGCGCACCGTCCGGTCGAGGCTGCTGCTGGCGAGAGTGGAGCCGTCAGGACTGAACGTCACCTTGGTCACCCGGTCGCCGTGGCCGGACAGGCTGCGCCGCAGCGGAATCGCAGCGGCGTTCTGCAGGCTGTGGGCCGCTTCGGACGTGGGGCTGGTGCGGTAGGCCTGCACGGCGAGCAGCGAGGCCACGGTGGGATTGGTATCCAAAAGGGTGTCGGACTCACCGGCGAGCTGGCGGGACAGGGCTTCCCGCCGCTGTGCCTCGGCGGTCCGCCACTGCCAGAAGGCACCGGCCCCCGCGATGAGTGCGATGACGAGCAAGCCGGCCAGGATCGCGTTGAGGCGCCGACTGCGGCGGATGGCAGCCTGCTGGCGCTGCTCGCCGGCGGTGAGGAACTCGACGATGTCGGCGGGCAGACGGCCCCGCCGGGACCACAATGCGAGCCCCTCGGCAAGCGCCGTTCCCGTCAGCAGGTCCTCCTCATTCCTTCCCTCCGCCCAGCGAGCCTGCTGTTCGCTGACCCGTACGAACCATTCCTGAAACTGGCGGTCCTCGCTGACCCACTTGCGCAGGGTTCCCCAGTCCCGGATGAGCGCGTCGTGAATGAGCTCCGCCACCGGCTGTGCCGAGGGCACTTCCGGCGTGTGCGTGGTGATGATCCGATGCCGGGTCAAGGCCGCAAGGACGGTGTCGAAGGCACTGCTGTCCTCTGGCCCGCTGTCTGGGCCGGCCGCGAGGTCTCTCAGGTCCGTCAGTCGGACCTGTGCCCGGATCTCGGGGATGTTGCGGCGGAGGTCGGCAGGGCGCACGAGCGAGGTCAGCATGCGCTGGGCGACGGGCAGGCTACCCGGAGGCAGTTGATCCAGAGCGGTGTCGCACCACATGGTCAGGCTCCCCGTCACTCCGCCGATGCGCCGGTAGGCGTCGTGCGTGAGGAAGCCGTCACGGAGCCGTCGCCACAGCTCGCTCAGCGTCAGTTCCAGCAGGGGCAGCACCGTGACCGGGGCCCTGCGGCTGCGCACCCCCTCCGGGGAGGTCGCCAGGACATCGGTGACGATCTGCTCCGCAAGCCCGCTTTCGAAGCGGGCGCCCACGCTGTGGGCAGGCAGCGTGATGATGTCGTGCAGGTCGTCCTCGCTCAGGGTGCCCGGCACGTTGAGAAGGCCCGGCATCGCCGCCTCCAGCAACGCGCGGGCGCGGGCGGCGAGCTGCGGGTAGAAGTCGTCGCGCATGACCAGGATCACGCTCAGGGCGGCGTGCGAGGTGATCGCAGCCGTAAGCCGGTCCGCGGCGGCGAGGCTGCTTTCCTGTGGGGTGAGGAACTCCTCGAACTGGTCGATGACGAGGACGACGCGTCGGCAGTCGGTCTCGGCCATGAGCCTGCGGGTCACGGCCTCGGGGATCCCGTCCGTGGCGGCCCCTGGCAGGCCCGCGCGCTCGATTTCGGCGAGCAGGTCATCCCCCGGCCGGAGCACCACGGGCAGCCACCGGTCACTGCCCGCCAGTTCGCCCGCTGCCAGTGCGGGCAGGACCCCGGCCTGGACCAGGGAGGACTTGCCCGAGCCGGACGGGCCGAGCAGCAGGATCACGCGCTGCTGTTCGGCCAGATGCGCAAGAACCTGGCGCACGGCGTCCTTGCGACCCTCGAACCACTGAGCCTGGTCCGCGGTGAAGGGCTCCAAGCCCCGGTAAGGGCAGACGTCCTGAACGGTCAGGTCGGGCCAGATCCCCCGGAGCACATCCACGGGGGTGGCGTAGGCGATGTTCTGGCCCCTCTCGTGGGCGTCGGGCTCGATGATCTCGCTGAGCATGCCGATGACCAGGCGGGTCACCTGGTCGACGACCGGGCCACCGCTGAATCCGGTGGTGAGGTCGTTGGCGCCGGTCAGCTGGAGGTGCTCCCCCCGGTTCTCCGTCGCCGGCAGAAGGTCTCCCGCTTTGGCGTACCCGAAGTGCCCGCCCGACGCAGCCTGTCCGGGAAAGCCGAAGGAGCGCACCCCGTGGCCGCTGGAGCCCGCGGCGGACCCCAGCGGCGGGACATGTGTGCCGGGCACGACGGCGTCAAGGCGCACCACGGCGACGTCTTCGGACTCGGCATCCCGCCACGGCTCCTCCAGGACGGTCCCCTCGACCGCGCGTGCGCCGTCCACGTACGGGAAGACCAGCCGTACTCTGCTCCCGGGCTCACTGCCGGCGGCGCGTACGACGTGTGCACAGGTGACGAGGACGTCGTCGGCGACCAGGAAGCCGGCCCCGCACACCTCGTCGTGCTCTCCGAGGAGCTGGGCCAGGGCCCTGAGGGTGGCGTCCACCGGGTCAGGCGTCCTTCTTGTGCCAGCTCATGGTCACCTTCAGGTGGCAGTTGGCGCTGCCCTTCGTGATCACGGCCCCGGCCGTGACGGCGAGGTCGACGCCGAACTCGACCGTGACCGCCTCGGGGCCCGCCTTGCGCAACTGGTCGAGTGTGGCGCTCGCCGCATCGGTGACCGACACGAGCGCTGCCTGCAGGTTGCCCGGGAGCTCCTGGATGGCGTCGCCGAGGCGCCCGGCCTTCACCGGTCCCCCCGTTCCGGGCGGAGCCTCGACCAGGATGGAGCCGCCGTCCGCCAACGGAATCCGAGCCAGATGCGTCATGGCTCCTCCTTACCGCGAGGCATACGCAGGACGGCGGACATCGGGTGGGCAGGCAGGTGTATTCAACCGACCAGCCCATGCCCGGGACCCGGCCGTGCCGGGCTCCACGTGGACGCCGGCCTGCGGCCTCGTGGCGCCCCAGCGCGGTCAGGACACGGGCACCCTGCCCGGCGCAATCCAAGTACGCGGAGCCGGGGCCCGGCGGATATAGTGGGGGTACCAAGTTACTCAGGCGCGGAAGGCCCTCCACCACGGTGGAGGGCCTTCTGTCTTGTCCGGGTCCGGTCCGCGCCCGGGTCCCGCTCCGTGCCTGCGCTCAGGCGACCTGGAGCTTGGGGCGGCCCGTCGGGGCCGGCGGGGCCTGGTGGTAGGTCGGCAGCTTCAGGTTGGGAAGCTCGCCTCCCTGGATGCGGACGAGCGCCGCGCGGAACGCCGCCTCCATGGCCTCGGGGCTTTCGTACTTCGCCGCGAGCGGATGGAGCCGGTAGGAGTTGCCGTTGCGCTCCTCGCTGCGCGGCCTGAGCACGATGTTCAGGTCGCACAGCGGCGCCATGAGCCCGCTGACGGCCTGCGGCGTGACCCCGTACTCGGCCGCCATGTCCTTCTGCCGTACCGGCAGGGCTCCCCCGAAGTCGCTGCGGGAGACGAGGTACTGGAGGAACTTGACGGCGGACCCTGACAGCGGCAGGGCCCAGATGCGCTCCGCGACGATCGGAGACATGACGTTAGCCATGGGACAGCCTTCCTCGAGAGCGGTCGCCCGTGCAGGGGCCTGGCAGCACTATCACCCGGTACGTCTCCTTCCGCGAACCTCGGTCTCGGTCCCGAAGTCGAGGTCCAGCTCCTCCTGATGGGCGCCCTCGGGGCCCACCGCGTACGGGAACGCTTCGACGTCGTTGTCATGCCGGTCGGCGATCTCCGCGAGCACCTCGTGCTGGGCCGTGCTGTTTCCGTGGAACCACAGACGCACGTTGATCTGGATCCGGCCGTTGCCGGCCTTCTCCACCCAGTTGTAGCCGCACAGCGCCTGGACGGCACGGTTGACCGTGGAACGCGTGATCATCTTGCCGCCCTTCTGGGCGGCGATCTTGTTGAGTCCGTCGGTGATCTCCTGCTGCGTGTACTGGGTGATGCCGGTCCCCGGCACCTGCCCTCCGGCCACGAAGAGGAAGACGCACAGCTGGGACTTGGTGATGCTGTTGGCGACGGCGAGCTGCGCCAGCAGCTGGGTGAACCAGTTGCTGGCCAGGCTGTACCCGGCGCCTCCGGCCATGTCATGGACGGCTCGGGGGTCTGCCGCGTACTCGAAGTGGACCCCCTTGAGCCGACGTCGGCCACCGGGGTCGGCGACGTCGGCCACCTTCTCGCCGAGCTGCTGGCCGAGGACGGCCAGGATGTCGCCGTACTCGGCTTCGTTCCCTGCGGCGACCGGGGTGGGTACAGGACGGGGCCCGCGCTGTCGGCGACGTGCGGGCGGATCAGATGTCACAGGACCTCCTTGTTACTCAGGCGGTCCGAGACTATCCAAAAAATCAACGTGTGCTTGTCTTTTGACGCGTCGACGCGCCGCCGATGTGTCAGATCCGGGGCACTGTTCGAAGGAGGCGCTGAAAGTACACGGTACGTGAAGTTACTTTGCGGTCAAGCGCCGAAAGTACACGACTGCTTGACTTCGGTTGTCGTGATGGCAGCACATCCGGGAGGGGTCTGCGGGTGTGCACAGGCTCTGTGCACGTATCAGCCCGACGCTGTGACCTGCGATGATCCACAACCTGTTGGCATCCCGGAAAACTCAAGCGGTGCTTGAGTTTTCAGCGAAATGTGCTCGCCAGGTACACATTTCGGGAGCCCAAATGTGTCCTGGGGGACACACTCCCTCTGACAAACCCGCAGGTCAGAGGCCTAAAAACGCCGCGCCCTCTTACTAAAGAGCAACGGGACCGCCCACATCAGGCGACTCCGGCCTGCTGTGACCTCAGCCTGACCGCGGTGCCTGTGCGCGTCCGTGCAACCCACCCACGAACGGGTTGCTGCCCCTTCTCTCCCCCACTGATGCACCAGCCAACGCACGCGCACTTCACGAGTGCTGTACTTTCTGTGCGGCCTGACCACCCCCACCCCTGCCACTGCTCACAGCAACCACTGTTCGCCGTGGCCCTCATGCCCAGTGAGGGCGCCCAGCGCCCGAGGGGTGCACCGGCGACCGTCAGGGAGCCGGGGCAGGGCATGAGGGGGAGCGGGTCCAGGGCGCCCAAGCGCCTGGCGAGGGGGTCTGGGGGGCGAGTAGCCCCCCATGCCAAGGCCGGTCCAGCGCGGCCTAGGCGCTGGCGGGGTCCAGGGGCTGGCCCCTGGGATGTACGGTCCGCAGCTTGCCGCGGACAAGAACTCCGATTCGGCAGAGCGGCTTCCTGCCCGGCCTTTTGACGCCCTGCTCGCCTTGCTGAACAGCAGCGCTGGACTTGCCCGGTAAGGTCGCGGCCATGTGGGCGGGACTGGATCTGGTCGAGTGGGCGGCACGGGAACACAACTACGCGAGCGCCCACGACATACCCGGCCTGCTGCGCAGGTGCGCGGGTCCTGATCCGGACAATGCCGACGTCTCAGCACACCGCCACATCGCCCGCACTGCTCTTCGGTCTGAACCCCCTGCGTGATCATCTCCATGCTTCGGCCCCCAGTTCTTTCCAGTTGTCCGGGCCGAAGCCGTCGGCGTGGCCTGTGGTTACTCGACCGTGCGCGAGAGGGGGTCTCGGAGAAGGGATTCCGGCGTCCTCTGCCGGTCAACTAGAGGAGGCTGGCGCGCACGTGCTGCGTGAGGTTCTCAAGGACATGCCGGAGCCAAGGACTGCGGACGGCCGGCAGTCGGACCAGAGTGTGCTGGAACACTCCCGGGTCGGCCTGGAACAAGTATCCAGGGCGCGGCGTGGGCGGGTCGTCGCGGAGGACGCCGTCGGGCATCCCGCCCGACGCGGGGACGGGCAGGTGGGGTTCGGGGAAGGCGAACCACATCCACACGCCGAACGGAAGTGGCACCAGGTAGGCCGAGGTGGCCGGGCCGCCCGGGGTCCAGACCTCCCCCGTCTGTGGATGAGTCGGGACGAGGAGGATGTCAGCGTCCGCGTCGGGAGTGGGCTGTCCCGGTCCGGTCAGGACGGCGCGCAGCGCCGGTGGACCGGCGGGCAGCAGGGCGTCGAGGGAACGTTGGAACACTTCCTTGAGCAGGCCGTCCGGCATGGTCACCGGTTGGCCTTGCGAGGCCGCCAGCAGGTGGGCGAGCGCCCGGCCGGCTGCCGCCTCCCACTGCGGGCTCCATGACCAGTAGTGGTTCGTCCCCCGTTGCGATCCCCACCTGGTGACCGGCTCGAACGGCGGAGTGCCCTGCCGTTCCTCCATCAACTCTCCCCAGGAGAGCGGTGCGGGGTCGGCGCCCTCGACGGGGAGTCGGCACACGGCATCCGGGTCGAGCCATACGGCCTGCCAGAGAGAGCAGTCGTCGATCCGGCTCGCCACGGGCAGGCCGCACGCCTCGCACGCCATGTTGGGGCCGTCTGCTCCGTCAAGGCCGCAGCAATAGCCTCCGCCCTTCTCCGGGATCAGCAGGGTGCCGCGGGCGTCGCCGGGTGCGATGACGATCGCGCCGGGTGCACCGTCGGAGAGGGCGTAGACCGGTGCGTAGATGCCGCGGGCCGTTGCCTCCTCCGCATCGATCTCCTCCCACCTGCGCCATGGCGGCCCCGAGGGTTCCGGGTCCACGGCGAACGTGCCCGACTCCATGAGCACCGGAAGCTGAAGCCCGTTCCCGTACTTTTGACGGGCGTGGACCGGCAGTTCGACCTGGGAGAGCGCGGTGGTCAGCTCGGCGCCGCACCCGGCGCACACGAAAACGTACAAATGTCCTCCGCTAGTGAAACAGCAGGGCATCGTCGCAGCTCTCCGGAGGACCGGCCAACGTATTTTTCATCCGCTGCCGGCCCGGGCACGGTCACGTGCCTCCCTGAGTGGTGAACACCTGCTGCCGTTCTGACGGACAGAGGCAGTCATAACATGCGCGGGCAGACAGACCGGCCCGGTCCTGGTGGTGCGGGGCTGCTCGCGAGAGCCCGCCGAAAGGGCCCAGCCCGGGTCAAATCCAACATACGGAGGCAACTTGTGTCGGTGTGCCTCTTCGCCTTCCGCCCTGGAGGTTAGTAAGGTACCCGCATGACCGCTCCATACGATCCGGAAGTCAGGGAAAAGGTAGTCGCCAAGCTGCCTGCGTCCCTGCGGCAGGAACTCAAGGTCCGCGCAGCGCAGTTGGGCGTGGACATCCAGGACGCCGTCACCGAGGGCATCCACGCCTGGCGTGCCGATGCCTCCGCGGCGACTCCCGTGGACACCTCGGGTGCTTCCTCGTTCTCCACGTACCTGCCCACCGGCCTGTACGGCGACTTCAAGGAGGACTGCCAGGCCCGGGAGGTTCCGTACAACCAGGGCGTCGCCCAGTCGATCCGGCTGTGGCTCGACACCCATCCCTCGCCGACGGGGCGTCGGCGCCCGGCACACGAGGGCGCCCGCCGGATCGTGGTCTGCAACCAGAAGGGCGGTGTGGGCAAGAGCGCGATCAGCAACGGGCTTTCCCAGGCCCTCGCCGAGACCGGCGCCCGCGTCTGCGTCATCGACTTCGACCCACAGGGCCACCTGACCCGCCACCTGGGCGCCGAGATGCTCGGCATCAAGGAGCCCAGCCTCGCCAAGCACATGCTCGGCGAGATCGAGGGCCGGGTGCGGGAGCTCCTCGTGCCCATCGAGCACGGGGTCTTCGCCGGCCGCCTCTTCCTGCTGCCGTCCTGCAAGGACGCCTTCCTCCTCGACGCCCGGCTGGCCACCACCCGCCACGTCCGGACCAAGGAAACCGCCCTGGAGAAGGCCCTGGAGGAGCTGGAGAAGGAGTTCGACTACATCGTCGTCGACTGCCCTCCCAGCCTCGGCTACACCATGGACACCGCGCTCTACTACGCCCGGACCCGCGAGGGCGAGGCGCCGAAGACGTCCGGCATCATCGTCCCCGTCCAGGCCGAGGACACCTCCGCCGACGCGTACGACATGCTCAGCGAGCAGCTCGAAGACCTGATCGACGACCTCGACATCGAGATCGCCCAGCTCGGCTTCGTCGTGAACCTCTACGACAGTCGCAAGGGGTACGTCGTCACCTCCTCCCTGAACAGCTGGAAGGAGTTCGGGGACCCGCCGGTCATCACGGTGATCTCCGACCTCAAGGAGCAGCGCGAAGCGGTGCGCGTGAAGCTTCCGCTGCTGCACTACGCGCCCGACTGCGAGCAGTCGGAGGCGATGCGCGAGATCGCCCGGAGGATCGCGGCATGAGCAAGAGCGACCTCCTCGGCACCGGCGCTGCCTTCAGCAACGCCCGCCGCACCAGTGGCGGCCGCAGCGAGCGCGGGCGGGCCAAGGCCATCGCCCAGGGCGACCTGCCGGCGTACGAACTCATCCGCGTACCCCTGGACCAGGTCTCCCCCACCCCCCTCAACCCGCGCCGCAACTTCGGCACGGACGAAGACCTGACCCGCTTCGGCGAGGAGCTGCGGCAGGCCCAGCTCTCGGCCTGTGTGGTGGTCAGCCGCAGCGCGTACCTCGGGCTGTGGCCCGACCACGAGTCCCGGATCGGGGCGGCCTCGTACGTCCTGATCAACGGCGAGCGCCGCTTCCGCAGCGCGCTGCACGTAGGTCTGGAGGCGCTGGACTTCGTCGTACGCGACGACCTCGCCGGCTCCCGTACGGATTTCATCGACCACCTCCTCGCCGAGAACCTCGAACGCGAGGACTTCGACGTGATCGAGCGGGCCCGTGGTGTGCAGCAGCTCGTCGACACGTGCGCGGAGCAGGGCCGCGAGCACGGGGCGAAGTCGCGCGCGGCGGAGCGGCTGGGGAAGTCGCCGTCGTGGGTGACCAACCAGCTGGTGCTGCTGGAACTGCCCGAGGAGATCCAGCGGATGCTCAGCTCGGGGGAGCTGCCCGAGCGGGACGGCCGGGCTCTGGCCCGTGCGGCCAAGGACCGGCCGGGCGTGGACGCGGCCGGGCTGCTGGAGCTCCTGAAGGAGACCAAGGCACAGGAAGCCCAGGTCAAGGAGGCTCAGCGCGAAATACTGCGCAGCGCCCAGGAGTCAGCGCCGGTACGCGCGGAGCCCGCGGCGCCCGATGCCGGGGGAGTGGCGGACGGCCAGGAGCACACCCAGGCACCGGCCCGACTTTTGTCCGCGGACAAAAGTCGGGAGACCCCGAGCCCAGCCTCACCGCGTACGGAAGCACCGATTCCGGCCGATGAGCCGGCTGCCGCACCCGTGGCCGAGGCGACGGCGCCGGCACCGATCCTCGCTGAGCCCGTACAGGCGGAGCCGATGGGGGAGCGCGAGCCCGAGGGAGTCATCCCTGCGCAGGCCAGGGGAGTGGACCCCACCGCCGCCGTTCCGTGGCAGGACCCGAAGGCGGTGTGCGAGGTGATCTGGGCGAACATGTCGGCCAAGCACCGGGCTGAGCTGACCATGCTCCTGATCGAGAGCAACAGCCAGCGGAGCTAGACCCGCTGACCCGAATCGAGGGCTCCACCGCACGCGGTGGAGCCCTCGACTTTTTTTTCGGGAGCAACTTCTGCTAGGAGCACCACCCGCCCGTCTTAGCAGAACAG
>NZ_JBEZBN010000081.1:0-22892 GCF_040647115.1 Streptomyces sp. NPDC044571 | reverse complement strand
CGGGGCGCGCCCCCCCCCAGCGGCGCGGTTTCCCGACCCCGCACCGCCTCCGAGCTGGGCGGCAGCCCACCGCGTAACAGCCGGATAACGACCCCGCACCAGGCCGTCCGCCATGGTTCACCGTCCGTTCACCAACCACGGTCGACCGCTTCACCTGGTCTGCCTAATTTCGGCAGTGCACGGTGCGAGTCACCCGGCAGACGGCCGGCTTCCCGCCCCACCCGACGTAGTCCTCTTCGCACGCCGCCCCGACACAGAAAGCGGCCGGCGGCTTCTGGAAGGAACACCCGAAAGTGAAGCTTCAGCGCAAGAACATGCTTCGTGCCTCCGCCCTCGGGGCGCTCGTCGTGTCCGGCGCCCTGGTCCTCACGGCGTGCGGCTCGGACGACAACACCAAGGACAACGGCTCCGCCAGCGGCAAGCCGGCCGCCGCCGCGGGCGACATCAAGTGCGACGACGCCAAGGGCAAGCTGCTGGCCTCCGGTTCCTCCGCCCAGAAGAACGCGGTCGACCTGTGGGTCAAGGCCTACATGGCCGCCTGCTCCGGCGTCGAGGTGAACTACAAGTCCTCCTCTTCCGGTGAGGGCATCGTCGCCTTCAACCAGGGCACCGTCGGCTTCGCCGGCTCGGACTCCGCGCTGAAGCCCGAGCAGGTCGAGGAGTCGAAGAAGGTCTGCACCGGCGGCCAGGGCATCAACCTGCCCATGGTCGGCGGCCCGATCGCCATCGGCTTCAACGTCTCCGGCGTGGACAAGCTGGCGCTGGACGCCCCGACCCTCGCCGCGATCTTCAACGACAAGATCAAGAAGTGGGACGACGAGGCGATCAAGAAGCTGAACCCGGGCGTCACCCTTCCCTCCACCGCCATCCAGGCCTTCCACCGCTCCGAGGACTCCGGCACCACCGAGAACCTCGGCAAGTACCTCAAGGCCGCCGCCCCCGAGGCCTGGACCTACGACGCCGCGAAGAAGTGGCCGGCCCCCGGCGGCCAGGCCGCCTCCGGCTCCGCCGGCGTCGCCTCCCAGGTCAAGGCCGTGGACGGGGCGATCGGCTACTTCGAGCTCTCCTACGCCGCCTCGCAGAACATCAAGACGGTCGACATCAACACCGGTGCCGCCGCCCCCGTCAAGGCCTCCGCCGACAGCGCCTCCAAGGCCATCGCCGCCGCCAAGATCGCCGGGACCGGCTCCGACCTCGCGCTTAAGCTCGATTACACGACCAAGGCCGAGGGCGCGTACCCGATCGTCCTGGTCACGTACGAGGTCGTCTGCGACAAGGGCAACAAGGCGGAGACCCTGCCGACCGTGAAGTCCTTCCTGAACTACACCGCCTCGGACGCGGGCCAGAAGGTCCTCTCCGAGAACGGCTACGCGCCGATCCCGGCCGAGATCAACACCAAGGTCCGCGAAGTCATCACGTCGCTGTCCTGACCCACTGAGCCTCGCGGAGCCGGCCGGCCCCCGCTGCCGGCCGGCCCCCGAGGCCCCTCCCCCCACCACCCGGGGGGTGATCCGGTGCACCGCCGCCAGGGGGCCCTGCCCCCGTCCAGACCGGAAAGACCATGGCTTCCACCACACCCACCCCGACAGACACGGCTCCGCCGGTCTCCACGAGCGCAGGGTCCACCGGCCGTGCCGGTGACAAGATCTTCGCGGGGCTCTCCAAGGGCTCCGGCATCCTGCTCCTGGTGATCATGGCCTCGATCGCCGTCTTCCTCAGCTACCGCGCCTCGATCGCACTGTCGAAGAACGAGGGCAACTTCCTCACCACCTTCGACTGGAACGCGTCGGCCAACCCCCCCGCCTTCGGCATAGCCGTCCTGCTCTTCGGCACCGTCGTCAGCTCGATCATCGCGATGGCCATCGCGGTTCCGGTCGCCGTCGGCATCGCCCTCTTCATCTCGCACTACGCGCCGCGCAGGCTGGCCACCCCCCTCGCGTACGTGGTCGACCTGCTGGCCGCCGTGCCGTCGATCATCTACGGCATCTGGGGCGCCCTCTTCCTCGTCCCGTACCTCGGCGGCCTCAACCTCTGGCTCGACGAGTACCTGGGCTGGACCTACGCCTTCGACAAGACCCAGGTCGGCGTCGCCCGCTCGCTCTTCACCGTCGGCATCCTGCTGGCGATCATGATTCTGCCGATCGTGACCAGCGTCAGCCGCGAGGTCTTCCTCCAGGTCCCGCGCATGAACGAGGAGGCCGCCCTGGCCCTCGGCGCGACCCGCTGGGAGGTCATCCGCATGTCGGTGCTGCCCTTCGGCCGCTCCGGCGTCATCTCCGCCTCCATGCTCGGCCTCGGCCGCGCGCTCGGCGAGACCATGGCCGTCGCCACCGTCCTCTCCCCGAGCTTCCTGATCTCCGGCCACATCCTGAACCCGGGCGGCGGGACGTTCGCGCAGAACATCGCCGCGAAGTTCGACGAGGCCAACGAATTCGGCCGGGACGCGCTGATCGCCTCCGGTCTCGTCCTCTTCCTCCTCACCCTGCTGGTCAACGGCGCCGCTCGCGTGATCATCGCGCGCCGCAAGGAGTACTCGGGGGCGAACGCCTGATGAGCCACGCACTTCAGGACCAGCGGCCCGTCCGGGCCGGCAAGTCCGCCGCTCCGGCCGGCCTGACCCGAGGCGGCCTCCCCCGCTGGGCACCCGCCGGCATCGGGGCCCTCTCGATCGCCCTCGGCTGCGGCATCGGCACCGTCTTCGACCTCCACAGCCGGATCCAGTGGGGCCTGCTCGCCGCCCTGCTCTTCGTCGGCATCACGTACACCGCCAGCGCGGTCGTCGAGAACCGCCGCCAGGCCAAGGACCGGGTCGCGACCTCCGTCGTCTGGGTCTGCTTCCTCCTCGCGGTCATCCCGCTGCTCTCGCTGATCTGGACCACCGTCGGGCGCGGCCTGAAGGCCCTCGACGGGGACTTCCTCAGCCACTCGATGAACGGCATCACCAGCTTCGAGGAGGGCGGCGGCGTCTACCACGCGCTGCTCGGCACCATCGAGCAGGTCGCCCTGGCCACCGCGATCGCCGCGCCCCTCGGCCTGCTGACCGCCGTCTACCTGGTCGAGTACGGCCGGGGGAGCCTCGCCAAGGCCGTGACCTTCTTCGTCGACGTCATGACCGGCATCCCCTCCATCGTCGCGGGCCTGTTCGTCCTGACGACCTGGAACCTGATGCTCGGCTTCGGCCCCTCCGGCTTCGCCGGCTCGATGGCCCTGTCGATCCTGATGATGCCCGTCGTGGTCCGCTCCACCGAGGAGATGCTCAAGCTCGTCCCGAACGAGCTGCGCGAGGCCGCCCTGGCCCTCGGTGTGCCGAAGTGGCGCGTGATCCTCAAGGTCGTGCTCCCCACCGCCATCGGCGGCATCGCCACCGGTGTGACGCTGGCCGTCGCCCGCATCGCCGGTGAGACCGCGCCGATCATGCTGCTGGTCTTCGGTACGCAGCTGATCAACGGCAATCCCTTCGAAGGTGCCCAGTCCTCGCTCCCGCTGTACATCTGGGAGCAGTACAAGGTCGGCAGTGACGCCTCCTACGACCGGGCTTGGGCAGCAGCGCTCGTCCTGATCGCCTTCGTCATGATCCTCAATCTGGTGGCCCGCGGAATCGCCCGCTGGAAGGCCCCGAAGACCGGTCGCTGACGCGACCAATGAAAGCGAAGTGACCCTCATGGCCAAGCGAATCGACGTCAGCGGCCTGTCCGCCTTCTACGGCAGCCACAAGGCCATCGACGACATCTCGATGACCGTGGAGCCCCGCTCGGTGACCGCCTTCATCGGTCCGTCCGGCTGCGGCAAGTCCACCTTCCTGCGGACCCTGAACCGCATGCACGAGGTCACCCCCGGCGGCCGCGTCGAGGGCAAGGTGCTCCTGGACGACGAGAACCTGTACGGCCCCGGCGTCGACCCCGTCGCGGTCCGCCGCACGGTCGGCATGGTCTTCCAGCGCCCGAACCCCTTCCCCACCATGTCGATCTTCGACAACGTGGCGGCGGGCCTGCGGCTGAACGGCAGCTTCAAGAAGTCCGAGCTCGCGGACATCGTGGAGCGGTCCCTGCAGGGTGCCAACCTCTGGAACGAGGTAAAGGACCGCCTGAACAAGCCCGGCTCCGGCCTCTCCGGCGGCCAGCAGCAGCGCCTGTGCATCGCCCGCGCCATCGCGGTCGAGCCGCAGGTCCTGCTGATGGACGAGCCCTGCTCGGCGCTGGACCCGATCTCCACCCTCGCCATCGAGGACCTGATCGGCGAGCTGAAGGAACGCTTCACGATCGTCATCGTGACGCACAACATGCAGCAGGCGGCCCGCGTCTCGGACCGCACCGCCTTCTTCAACCTCGCGGCGGTCGGCCGGACCGGCAAGCTCGTCGAGATCGACGACACGGACCGCATCTTCTCCAACCCGTCCGTCCAGGCGACCGAGGACTACATCTCGGGCCGCTTCGGCTGAGCCCGGGATGTCCTGAGCGTCCTGCGGTGCTGCATGGCGGTGCCACCGCAAGGCGAAAGGGCCGGCTCCCCCCGGGTGGGAGGAGCCGGCCCGCTTTCGTCTGCGTACGGCTAGCCGACGGCCAGGTCCACGAGCCAGAAGCTCACCGCGGCGACCACGGCCGCAGCCGGCATCGTGATACTCCATCCCCCGGGGGATGACCCCCGGACCCCCAGCAGGGAGCCGGCTAGCCGACGGCCAGGTCCACGAGCCAGAAGCTCACCGCGGCGACCACGGCCGCAGCCGGCATCGTGATGAACCAGCCGAGGATGATGTTCTTCGCGACGCCCCAGCGGACCGCGTTGACCCGCTTGGTCGCGCCCACACCCATGATCGCCGAGGTGATCACGTGGGTGGTGGAGATCGGCGCCTGGTACAGGTAGGACGCGGTGTACATGATCGACGCGCCGGTCGTCTCGGCGGCGAAGCCCTGCGGCGGGTCCAGCTCGATGATCTTGCGGCCGAGGGTGCGCATGATGCGCCATCCGCCCGCGTACGTACCCAGCGACAGCATCACCGCACAGGCGATCTTGACCCACACCGGGATGGGGTCGCCGGCCTTCTCGACATCGGCGATGACCAGGGCCATCACCACGATGCCCATCGTCTTCTGCGCATCCTGCAGACCGTGGCCGAGGGCCATGCCGGCCGCCGAGACGGTCTGCGCGATACGGAAGCCGCGCTTGGCCTTGTGCGGGTTCGACCTGCGGAAGATCCACATGATCGCGACCATCACCAGGTAGCCCACGACCAGGCCGACCAGGGGCGACAGGAACATCGGGATGACGACCTTCTCCAGCACCCCGTGCCAGATGACGCCGATCCCGCCCGCGAGCGCCGCACCCACCATGCCGCCGAAGAGGGCGTGCGAGGAGGAGGACGGCAGGCCGAAGTACCAGGTGATCAGGTTCCAGACGATCGCACCGACCAGCGCGGCGAAGAGGATCCACATCCCCCGGTCGCCGTGCGGCGTCTCGATCAGGCCCTTGCTGACGGTCTTGGCGACCCCGCTGCCCAGGAAGGCGCCGGCGAGGTTCATCACCGCGGCCATCGCGAGGGCGGCGCGCGGGGTGAGCGCGCGGGTCGAGACCGAGGTCGCGATCGCGTTCGCCGAGTCGTGGAAACCGTTGGTGTACGTGAAACCGAGCGCGACACCGATGGTCACGATCAGAGCGAAGGTGTCCACGAGGTTCAGGACTCCTTGACCGCGATGGTCTCCACCGTGTTCGCGACGTGCTCGAACGCGTCGGCCGCCTCTTCGAGCACGTCGACGATCTGCTTGAGCTTGAGCACCTCCATGGCGTCGTACTTGCCGTTGAAGAGCTGCGCGAGGAGCTTGCGGTGGATCTGGTCGGCCTGGTTTTCGAGGCGGTTGACCTCGATCCAGTACTCGGTCAGGTTGTCCATCGTGCGCAGGTGGGGCATGGCCTCGGCGGTCAGCTCGGCCGCCCGCGCCAGTACCTCGATCTGCTGCTCGACGCCCTTGGGGAGCTCCTCCACCTGGTAGAGGACCACCAGGTCGACGGCCTCCTCCATGAAGTCCATGATGTCGTCGAGCGAGGAGGCGAGGGCGTAGATGTCCTCGCGGTCGAACGGGGTGATGAACGAGGAGTTCAGCTGGTGGAAGATCGCGTGGGTGGCGTCGTCTCCCGCGTGCTCCGCTGCCCGCATCCGCTCCGCGATCTCGGCCCGGGCGGAGGATTCCGCTCCGAGCAGTTCCATCAGGAGCTTCGAGCCCGTGACGATGTTGTCCGCGGATGCGGCGAACATGTCGTAGAAGCTCGTCTCCCTGGGGGTCAGACGAAATCGCACGTGAGGTCCTCGGGGTGCATTGGATTCGGTCAGGCTGATGCTAGGCGCATCCCCCGGCCACGGCTAACCGGCGGTTCCGGGCGGTTCCCCAGTGTCCTCCATCAGGCAGAGTGAGGCACAGGGGCCCCTGCCCACCCGGGCACAGCCCGGTATTCTATACCCATGAGGGGTATGCACCCCTCGTTCCGGACCACGGGAGGACTCATGACGGCCATCGAGGCGGGGGGAGCACCCGCGGTAACCGGGGGAGGCTCCGGAGCCGAAACCGGCACGGGAACGGTCCCGGTGCACGGATACCACCACCAGAAGGACGAGCACCTCAAGCGGCTGCGCCGGATCGAGGGCCAGATCCGCGGCCTGCAGCGGCTGGTCGACGAGGACGTGTACTGCATCGACATACTCACCCAGGTCTCGGCGAGCACGAAGGCGCTCCAGTCCTTCGCCCTCCAGCTGCTTGAGGAGCACCTGCGGCACTGCGTCGCCGACGCGGCCGTCAAGGGGGGCGCCGAGATCGACGCCAAGGTGGAGGAGGCGACGAAGGCGATCGCCCGGCTGCTGCGCACCTGAGCGGGGGGTCGGACGGCCCGGGCAGACGGCCCGGGCAGACGGCCCGGGCAGACGGCAGGTGGCAGGTGGCAGGCGGCTGGTGGGGCGGCCAGGGGCCCTGCACTCAGCGGGCCAGGCCCATCAGGACCTCGTCGATGCGGTCCTGGCTGAGCCGGTCCTCGTCCGCCGCCGATGCCGCGATGATCAGCTCGCCGCACAGCTCGATCTCGGCGAGCGCCACGTGGTCCTGCACCGTCGTACCGCCTGCGGGAGTCACGCGTGTCACCCCAATCTGCCGTCACGTTCGTCGATGGTCGTCGATGGTCGTCGGTCGTCGGCGCTCGGCTTCAGCCTAGGGAGGGCGCGGCGCTGTGCGCATGACACGGATGGACCATTTCCGGATACCCGGCCATGACCCGATCGCGCCGCCGCGCACCGGCCCGGCCGGCTATTCGGCGATCTTCCCGGCGTAAATGTCCCCGCTTGCGGGCAATACGACGGTCACCGGGGTCCCGAAGCCGTACAGCAGCGTGGTGGAGGAGACATCGATCACGCCATTGTTGACATAGGTGAAACGGTGCCGGACCTTGCGCATCCGGCCCTCCTCGTCGAGGTACACGTCGAAGGGGACGGTGTCCTTGCCGAACCCTTTCGCCGCCGCCTCCAACGCCCCCTTCACCTGCGGCGAAGCGCTCCGCGCGGCCCGTGCGATGTCGGTGGTCCCCCGGTAGTGGCGCACCTTCGCGCCCCCCACCTCGGTCTCGCCGACGTACGTCACCTCCTGCGCGCCGCGCAGCAGCTCGGCCGCCGCCACCGGGTCGGTGGCCCCGCCCGTGACGAGGTTCCCGTCGGCGAGGGTGGTCGTGTCGACCCGGACCCACTTGTCGTCGGGTACGCCCGCGCCCCGGTTCTTCATGTAGAGGGCGCCGGGGACGAGCAGTTCCGTGATCGGGCGGTGCTCGTCCTTGCCCGCCGCGTCGGCCGGCAGCATCACCAGGAGCTGGCCCATCCGGTTCTTGAAGTCGACCCCGCCCTCGCCGCGGATGGTGACCCTGGTGCCCCCGGAGGCCATCTCCATGGCCGTACGGACCTGGGCGCTGCCGGTCTTCGTCAGCAGGTCGGCGGCCGCGCGGACCGTCTCGGCCGGGTCGGCGGGCGGCCGGTCGTCGCCGGACGCGGCCCCGCCGCAACCGCTCATCACGGCAACGGCCGCGGCCACGCCGAAGGCGAGCACCGCCTCACCCGGACGCCCGCGCCGCCGCCTGTGCTGGTGCACCACCATCGCCTGCCAACCCCCAACGCATGACCGCTGTTTGCCCGAGGCCCCCACCCGCTCCGGTTAACGAGGTCCGGGGTTTCCCGTCACGGGCCTCGGCCTCCACGAGCCGCGCCGGGCCCGGTACCGTGGGCGCGTGGAACCGCACTCCAAGGCGTCGCCCGTCCTTCCGCTTGAATCCGTGCCGCTCCCCCGTCCGGCGGAGCGCCCCTCGCCCACCGGACACACCACCAGCACCACCGAACGCGGCTCCTTCTGCCTGGCGGTCTGCACCTGCGGCTGGACCGGGCCCGCCCGCCGTTCCCGCGACCTGGCCCGCAAGGACGCCACCCGGCACGCCTCGGGCTGAGCCGCCCCCCTCACCCGTTCGGACGACCCGGCTGGCCGCGGTCTCCGGGAGCGGATGCCCTGGAGGCATGCCAGGAACCGCATCCCGCGTCGCGGCCCTCCTCTGGGCCCTGCTGATCGCGCTCAGCCCGGCCGCCGCGGCCTCGGCCCGGCCCACCGGCTCGGCGGACGGCCCGGCCGACGTGGCCCTGGCCACCGGGGTGACGATCGTCGCGGCCGTGGTCACGGGCCTGTGGCTGCGCTCCCGCTACCGCCGGGACGCCCCCCGCGCCCGCCGCACCGAGAGCGGGGACCGGTGACCCCGCGGCCGCGTCCCCCCGCGGCGGTACGGCTGTGCTTCGCGGTGGCGGCGCTGTGCCTGCTGGCGGCCGTGCTGATGGCCGTATGGGGCGCCCACGGTCACACGTGAAGCCGTGCCCCGCTCAGGCCGCGAGGTCCTTGTCCTCCGTCAGGCAGCCGGGCGGCGGCGTCTGCGCCTGCGGAAGGTCGACCGGGCGCGGCAGCTTACGGCCCCCGGCGCGCACGAGCCGGCCCACCCGCGGGGAGCGGGCCACCGCCCGGACCACCGGGGTCAACAGGGCCATGGCAAGCGGGGCGAGCACCAGCACGACGGCCGTGCCGAGCGCGAAACCACCGATCACATCGGTCGGGTAGTGCACGCCCGGGTACACGCGGCAGACACCCTCGGCGACGGCCAGCCCGATCCCGACAAGCCCGAGCCTGCGGTGGGCGAGGAACAGGCCCACCCCCAGGGCCATCGCCAAGGTGGCGTGGCCGCTGACGAAGGAGAAGTCGTTCTGCCCGTGGCCCGGTTCGAGCACCTCCAGGCCGCTGTGCGCGAGGAACGGCCGGGGCCGCCCGACGAACGCACGCAGCGGGACGTTCACGAGCAGGGCCAGCGCGGCGGCGAGCGGGGCCCACACCAGCGCGGCGAACGACTCGACGGCCGCGGCCTCGTCCTGTCGGCGGGCGCCGCGCCAGCACCAGAGGACCAGCAGGACCAGGGCGAGCGGGATGCCGTACGAACCGAGGAGGTCCACGGCCCGGTCGGCTCCGGCGGGGGCGTGCCGGGCCAGTCCGTTGATGTCGTACAGCAGGCTTACATCCAGGTTCGGCCCACCCGTTGTGAGTCCAGCCATGGTGATGCGGCCCCTTGCCTTGCGTGGTTCCCCTGCGGGCGCACGACGGTGTGCGCCCTCCGAACCCCCCCGTTGATCACTCCCCGGTGTCCATGGAACGCCCGTTCTGAAGGCCTGGTTCCACTCTCCACCGAATGATCACGCCAACGTTATCCAAGAGTGACTCATCGTCGCAGCTCAGGGCCTGGGGTTAACGCTGCGTGGTCGCACCCGACTTGGCGTCGGCGGCACGGTCCGGAAGGGCCTCCGCCCCGTCCTTCGTCACACGGGTCGCACCGAAGTAGTCCGGGGTGTCGATCTTGTCGAACCGGATCACCGCGCCGGTGTACGGGGCGTTGATCATGTACCCGCCGCCCACGTAGAGGCCGACGTGCCGGATTTCCCGAGAGTTCGTCAGATCATCGGAGAAGAACACGAGGTCACCGGGGAGCAGTTCACCGCGCGAGGGATGCGAGCCCGCGTTGTACTGGTCGTTGGCCACCCGCGGCAGCTCGATCCCCACGCTCTCGTACGCGGCCTTGGTCAGCCCCGAGCAGTCGAACCGCCCGTCCTGGTCCGGCGTCCCGTTGCCGCCCCACAGGTACGGCGTCCCGAGCCGCTTCTGTGCGAAGTGGATGGCCCCGGCTGCCTGCTGCGAGGGCGCGACCCGCCCGACGGGGCGCTCGAAGCTCTTGGCGAGGGTGGTGATGGCCTTCACGTACCCCTGCGTCTCTCGGTACGGCGGCACGCCCTGGTACTTGATCACCGCCCCGGGCCCGGCGTTGTAGGCGGCGAGCATGTTGGAGACGGTGTCCCCGGGTACGTTGCGCACCGACCCCGCGAGCTCGCAGTCGTACGAAGCCGCCGACGGGATGGCGTCGTTCGGGTCCCAGATGTCGCGGTCGCCGTCACCGTCGCCGTCGATCCCGTGGACGGACCAGGTGCCGGGAATGAACTGGGCGATGCCGCGGGCGTCCGCGGGACTCACGATGTTCGGGTTCCAGCCGCTCTCCGAGTACAGCTGCGCGGCCAGCACGGCCGGGGTGAGGGTCGGGCAGAGCATGCCCCACTTCTGCACCAGGTTCAGGTACTTCGCGGGCACGGCCCCCTTGGCGAGGCCGACATTGCGGCCCCCGCCGTTCGCAATGCCCGCCGCGGCGGAGTACGTGCCGACCACGAGCAGGGCGACGAAGCACAGGCATGCCCCGAAGCCGATCCCGCTGATCACCCAGAATCTGCGCACCCGCCAACCCTCCCCCACCGAGCGGACTTTCACAGGGATTCATCGCCACGTGTCGGAATCACCCCATTTGTGACCCCATGCTCCGAGGTGGCGCACGTCCCCTCCGCCCTGTCACCCTCGTACAGATGCGGGCCGTTGGCAACGAAGCCCCCGCCCCACGGGGCGGGGGCACGCGCGGGCCCTAACCGCGAGGCGCCACGAAGAGGCTCTGGGCGCTGCGGCCGATCGGGCCCTTCTCGTCGTGCAGGCGGGCGTCCGCGAGGCCGATGCCGGCCGCGTCCACGCTCGTACGGGCCTGCACGCACGCCCACTCGCCCACCGGGTGCCGGTGCAGATGGACGGTCAGGTCGCTGTTGACGAAGACGTACCGGGCGAAGTCCAGCACCGAGCTGATGCCGTTGCCCGAGTCCGCCGCGACCAGCACCCGGTCCAGCGGCCGGGTCTCCTCTCCGGCGATCAGCGGCACCTTCATCCGCATCCAGCAGGTGCCCGGTCCCAGCTCCACGAAGGCGCCCTCGGTGAACCGGGTCTCCATGGCCGAGTGGTAGCCCGTCTCCCACGGCACCGGGAAGAACGGCGTGACCTCCACCTCCCCCGGCGGCGGCAGCTGCGGCCCCGGGGCCACGCCCGGCACCGCCTCCCCGGCCACCCGGATCCGCAGCGCCCGCGCGAGCATCACCGGCGCGGCCCCCGCCGGGGCGAGAGCGGCCTCGACCACCTCGGTGCTGCGGCCGGCCCGGAGCACCGAGGTGGTGACCTCCACCGGGCCGATCGGCACCGGGCGCAGGATCTCGTACGTGATCCTCGCGATCCGCATGTCGGCGCGGCCGCCGGGCCGCTCCTCGATCGCCCGCCCGAGCAGCGCGGCCGGCGGCCCGGCGTGCTGCGCACCCGGGTCCCACGGCCCGCGCGTGTACTCGGTGGCCTGGAACCGCCCGGCATCGACCCGCTCGAAAAACGCCATACAGGCACGCTACCCACAGGTAACCGCCCTCCACCAGGGCTTCCCGACGGCCCGCCGCGGCGAGGCCCAGGCACCACCCAGGTCCAGCGGCACGCCTCAGCGGGCGAAGCCCAGCCCCACCCCCAGCCCCACCAGCACCGACCCGATCGCCCGGTTCAGCGCCTTCTGCGCCCTGAGCATCCGCTCCCGCAGCCGCTCGTTCGAGAAGAACAGCGCCACCGCCCCGAACCAGCCCAGGTGCGCCGCGGACATGAACAGCCCGTACCCGGCCTGCTGCCACACCGCCGTGTCCGGGCCCACCACCTGCGTGAAGGTCGAGACGACGAACAGCGTGGTCTTCGGATTGAGCACATTGGTCAGGAACCCGGTCCGCAGCGCGCCGAACGGTGTCAGCTGCGGCCGGGAGTCCAGGTCCACGGTGACCTCGGCCCGCGCCCGGAACGTCCGTATCCCGATCCACACCAGGTACGCGGCGCCCGCCAGCTTGATCACCGTGAACAGCGCCGTGGAGGAGGCGATGAGCAACCCGACCCCCAGCATCGTGTACGAGACGTGCACCAGGACACCCGCCGCGACGCCCGCGGCGGCCAGCAGCCCCGTGGGCCGCCCGTACAGATAGCTGTTGCGGACGACCATCGCGAAATCGGCGCCCGGACTGATCACGGCGAGGAGGGTGATGACTGCGACTGCGATCACTTCTGTCATGTACGGATGCTCACCTCCCCCACGCCGGCGATCAAGCCCCGCCGACCACGGATCCTCGGGGCCGACCACGGATACTCGGGGCAGGGAAGCCCTTTCCCTGCGGCCGTTCGACGCACCTGCCGACAGCCCGCTCCTGCGCAGCTGGATCGCGAGCCGGGCCGACCTCCTCACCTGGGCCGGCCCCGCCTTCACCTGGCCGCTGGACGACGCCCAGCTCAGCGCGTACGCCGCCGAACCCGACCGGCACATCTGGACCGCCCGCGCCGCCGACGGCCGGGCCCTCGGGCACATCTCCGTGCGCGGCACCCGCCTGGGCCGCGTCCTCATCGCCCCCGAGGCCCGCGGCCGGGGCCTGGGAGAGACACTGCTCACACTCGCGATCGACCGCGCCTTCGACGAGCTGGACCTGCCGGAGCTCGACCTCGGCGTCTACACCCACAACACCCGGGCCGTACGGCTCTACGAGAAGCTCGGCTTCCGCTCCGCGCGGGTACTGCCGGACGTGGAGGAGGTCGACGGCGTCCGCTGGTCCGCCCTCCAGATGCGGCTGCCCCGTCCCCGGCGTTGACAATGGACGAGTGTCCACGACTCCGCCCGCCACGCCCGACCTGCACGCCGACTGCGCGAACTGCTTCGCGCTCTGCTGCGTCGCCCTGCCCTTCGCCAAGTCCAGCGACTTCGCCCTGAACAAAGCCGCCGGCACCCCCTGCAAGAACCTCCGGCAGGACTTCCGCTGCGGCATCCACGCCCAGCTGCGCGACCAGGGCTTCCAGGGCTGCACGGTCTTCGACTGCTTCGGCGCGGGCCAGCAGGTCTCCCAGGTCACCTTCGGCGGCCGGGACTGGCGCAGCCACCCCGGCACGGCCGGCCCGATGTACGAGGTCTTCCCCGTGATGCGGCAGCTGCACGAGCTGCTCTTCTACGTCACCGAGGCCCTCTCCCTCCCGGCGGCCCGCCCGGTCCACCCCGAGCTGCGCCGCGCCCTCGCGGAGACCACGCAGTGGACCGCGGCGGACGCGCAGGCCCTCACCACCCTGGACGTCGGCGCCCTGCGCGGCCGCATCAACACGCTCCTGCTGCGCACCAGCGAACTGGTCCGCGCGAAGGCCCCCGCCCGCAAGAAGAACCACCGCGGCGCCGACCTGATGGGCGCCCGCCTCGCGGGCGCGGACCTGCGCGGAGCCAATTTCCGCGGCGCCTACCTGATCGCCGCGGACCTCGGCGGCGCCGACCTGCGCCAGGCGGACTTCATCGGCGCGGACTTCCGCGACACCAACCTGCGCGGCGCGGACCTGCGCGACGCCCTCTTCCTCACCCAGGCCCAGCTGAACGCCGCCCAAGGCGACGCCGCCACGCGCATCCCCGCCTCCCTGACCCGCCCCGCCCACTGGTCGTCGTAACCGGGGAGCGGGGAACCGGGGGGCGGGGCAACCGGAGCCGGGGCAGGGCAGGGGCAGCGGCCGGGCAGGGGCAGGGGCAGGGGCGGATCAGCCGCCGGCCACCGGCCCCAGCCGCGCGAGCACCCGCTCCCGCAGCAGCCGGTACTCCTCCCACCGCCTCGGCAGCCGCCCCTCGGGCCTCGGCCCCACCAGCCGCGCGCCGGTTATCCGCTGGCCCCGGCGGAACTGCTCCCGCGTCAGGTCGAGCTGCATCCCGCCGGGCAGCACGTTCCAGGTGTGGAAGCCGTGCTGCTCCCCGTCGAGCCAGACCTCCCCGACCATCAGCTCACCGCCCATCAGGTCCTGCACCACCAGGGCGGTGACGTCGCAGTGCCCCCAGGCCGGGTTGTCGGCGCTCCAGGGCTCCCGCTCGGCGTCGTCGGGCGAGCAGGTGTCCGCCGACCAGCCGGCCCGGATCGCCGCGGCGATGTCCGTCAGGGTCGTCGGTGCAGGCGCAGACGCAGACGTAGGCCCGGACGTGGACGGGGAAGTAGACGTGGACGTGGACGGAGGCATGGGCGTCATACGTCCACCCTGACACCCCCCACCGACATCAAGACCGCCGCTCGCACGACCACAACCGACCCCGCCATTCGAGTGATTGACGGAAAGTCGGACATATGTCGGCGGATCGGTCCACCGACACGCCTGCCCGTTGCGCCGAACGGCCGGTCCCGGGTCAGCCTCTCGAACGGCCCCAGCACGCCGGGACGACAATCATTGCCCGGCGTCACCCCCCGTGATACACAGAGTGACCGTACGTTCTTTCGCACACCCGCCCGCCCACGCCCAGGTCAGAGCACACGAGCGGGCAACGGCCCGGGAAATCGGGCAAAGAGAGCCGCCAAGTCGACATACGGCGGCGGTTTCATCAGCGAAGATAGTGCGTGACCCCTGCCGTCGGGCACGGGCTACCGGAACTACCCATACAGGGGCGGTGAGTTACATGATCCTGGCAGCCGAAAAGGGCGACATCACCACCATCATCGGCGGAATCGCCCCGAACTGGGGCCCGTTCGGCAGTCTCGGCAACGAAGCGAAGGTCATGGTCGAGGTGGTCATGGCCGTGGCGATCCTCCTCTGCCTCGGCATCGCCATCTGGGGCGCCGCCAAGCAGCGCATCGGCGCGACCGCCCTGCGTGACACGTTCAGCGCGGAACAGGGCAAGGGCCTGATCGTGGCCGGCCTCACGGGCGTCTTCATCATCGGCTCCCTCGGCACCCTCTTCACCATCGTCTACGGCATGGCCGTCTAGCCGGGACACCACCCCCTGCGCCCCCGGCGCAAGGGGAACCCCCGGGCTTGCGGACCTGACGAGGACTCACCACACCGCATCCACGCGGAACCAGCGCTACCGTCGTACGACGCGGAGGGGGCGGACCAGGAATGAGCAACGACGACCAGTACGGCGGCAGCTACGGGGACATCGGCGGCACGGGCCAGACCCGCACCCGCCTCCCCGACGCCCCCACCGACCCCTACGGCGCCCCCCGCCGCACCCCCCGCGCCTCGCGCGGCCTCGTCACGGTGGTCGGCGTGGTGGTCCTGCTGGTCGCCGCGATCGCGTTCGCGAACCAGGGCCAGGACAGCCCGCCCGCCACCCCCTCCGCGGGCAACCCCCCGGCGGCCACCTCCACGGCCCCGACGGGCACCCGCCCCGTCGACGCCAAGAACGGCGGCGTCCCGCAGGGCTTCGCCCACGACGAACAGGGCGCCCAGTCCGCCGCGTCGAACTACGCCGTCGCCCTCGGCTCCGACGGCATGTTCAACCCCGCCCGCAGACACGCCCTCGTGGACGCCGTCGCCGACGAGAGCACCCGTACCAAGCTCCAGGCCGGCTTCGATGCCGACTACTCGGCCGCCCTGCTCACGCAGATCGGTCTGACCAAGGACGGGCTCGCCCCTCAGGGCTCCACCTTCGTCAACCGGACCGTCCCGGCAGGCGCCAAGGTCAAGAACTTCTCCGCCGACACCGCCACCGTCGACGTGTGGTGCATCGGCCTGTTCGGCCTCACCGGCGAGAAGTCCACCCGCCCGGTGACCAACAGCTGGTTCACCCTCACCGTGACCCTCAAGTGGAACGGATCCGACTGGAAGGTCGTCGAGACCGCCCAAACGCAGGGCCCGACCCCCGTCACCGGCGACAATCCGGTGTCCACCTCCGACGAGATCGGCCGCGCCGCCACGGAATTCGGAGGCTTCACCTATGCCCGGTAGCCGCACCCCGGCCTTCCCCGCCCGCGCCCTGCGCCGTATCGGCGCCATCGCGGCGGCCGTCCAGACCGCCGTCGTCCTCCTCGCCACCCGCGCCGCGGCCGCCCCCACCCCGCCCGCCGCCTCGCCCTCCCCCTCGCCGTCCCCCAGCGCCGGCAGCAACCCCTGCGCGCTGATCACCGGCCCGGCCCGCGAGTACTGCGAGCGCGGCGCCGGCGCCGCCCCCAACAACCCGCCGAAGACCGGCCTCGCCCCCAGCGACCCCACCGACGCCCTCAACCCCCTCGCCTCCCTGGCCAGGGGCTGCGCCGACGCCGCCGCCTGGATCGTCGGCGAACTCAGCAAGGCCGTCAACGGCACGGCCAACGTCGACTTCACCAACGGCGCCTTCCTCAAGCAGTACGCCGTCGTCTTCGCCGCCTCCACCATCCTCACCCTCGTGCTGTGGCTGCTCGCCGTCGCCAAGCGCGCCATCCGCGGCGTCCCCCTCACCACGGCCCTCTCCGAAGCCGTCGGCTTCCTGTGGCTGACCGTCCTCGCCTCCGCCTTCACGCCGCTGATCCTCTACACCGTCGTCTCGGCCACCGACGGGGTCACCGAGGTCATCGCCTCCAGCGCAGGCGGCCAGACCGACGTCTTCTTCGGCTCCTTCACCGAAGCCCTCAAGAAGGGCGACAGCATCGGCGGCGGACCGATCATGCTGATCGTCGTCTCCCTCGTCACCGTCCTCGCCGCAGGCATCCTCTTCCTGGAACTCTTCATCCGGGCCGCCCTGCTCTACGTCGGCGCCCTCCTCGGCGTCGTCGTCTACGCCGGACTCGTCGACCGCAACCTCTGGGGCCACGTCCGCCGCTGGGCCGGCATCATGATCGCCGTCATCCTCGTGAAGCCGGTCATCGTGATCGTCCTCGGCCTCGCCGGAGCCCTGGCCGGCGAAAGGGGCCCCAACGCCTTCTCCGCCGTCGTCTCCGGCCTCGCCATCATCCTCCTGGCGATCTTCGCCTCCGCGATGATCTACCGCTTCGTCCCCGGCTTCGGCGACGAGATCGCCACCGCCCGCGCCGGCCGCACCAAGGCCACCGACGGCGCCCAGGCCGCCGCCGTCATCAGCTCCCCGGCCTCCCTCGTCTCCCAGGGCATCAAGACCCACAGCTCCCGCGGCGCCCACCGCGGAGGCGGTGACGGCGGCGGCTCCAGCGCCCCCCGCCCCGCCAACCCCCTCTCCGGAGGCATGGCCGCGCACAGCAGCCGCCCCTCCGGCGGGGCCGGCGGCGGATCTGTCCCCTCCGCCGCACCCCCGCCCCGCAGCAGTTCGAGCACGAGGAACACAGGAGGTGACGGGCGTTGACGACCCAGTCCCACCAGCTCCACCCGGTCGCGCCCCGCCGCACGTATCTCATCGGCCGGGCCCGGCCGAACGCGATCGTCGGCAAGAACCGCGAAAGCGGCGAGATCGCCCTGATCATCGTCGGCGCGTTCTTCGGCATGATGAGCGGACTGCTCGTCCCCGACCTCACCCTGCGCATCGTCAGCCTCGCCGGCTTCCCCGTGCTCGCACTCGCCGCCGTGTACGTCCCGTACAAGGGCCGCACCTTCTACAAGTGGTTCGAGATCAACCGCAGCTACAAGCGCACCCTGCGCCGCGGCACCACCTACCGCTCCGGCGCCATGGAAGCCGGCGTCCGCGCCGCCGACGGCCGCGAGGTCGAGGTCGGCCCGCCCCCCGGCATCGGCCGCATCAGCTGGCTCGCCGCCCCCTTCGGCCCCGACGAGATCGCCGTGCTCCTCCACGCCGACCGCCGCACCGTCACCGCCGCCATCGAAATCGAGGGCCCCGGCGTCGGCCTGCGCGACAGCGAGGACCAGGAGGCCCTCGTCGACCGCTTCGGCACCCTCCTCAAGCACGTGGCCAACGGCGACGGCTTCGTCACCCGCCTCCAGATGCTCGCCCGTACGCTCCCCGCCGACCCCGACGCCCACGCCAAGGACGTCGCCCAGCGCGGCGACCCGGGCGCCCCCGTCTGGCTGCGCGACTCGTACGACCAGCTCCAGTCGATGGTGTCCACCTCCTCCGAGCAGCACCGCGCGTACCTCGTCGCCTGCATGCACTACACGCGCGAACTCGCCGCCGAAGCCCACACCATCGCCCGCGCCGTCACCCCCCACAAGGGCCGCAGGATCGACCGCGACGCTGGCCTCGCCATCGTCATGGCCCGCGAACTCACCGACATCTGCGCCCGCCTCGCCGAGGCCGACATCCGGGTCCGCCAGCCCCTCGGCCAGGGCCGCCTCTCCTCCCTCGTGCACTCCATGTACGACCCGGACCACCCCATCGACCACATCCAGGCCATGACCAAGCGCAACGCCTGGCCGGCCGAGCTCGACGCCGTCGAACCCACCTACCTGCAGGCCAAGACCCGCGAGTCCTCCACCCGCGCCCCCTGGTGCCACGCCACCGCCTGGGTGAAGGAGTGGCCGATGACGCCCGTCGGCGTCAACTTCCTCGCCCCGCTGCTCGTCCACACCCCGGACGTGATCCGGACGGTCGCCGTCACCATGGATCTGGAGCCCACCGAAGTGGCCATCGAGCGCATGCTCACGGAGAAGACCAACGACGAGGCGGACGCCAGCCGGGCCGCCAAGATGAACCGCACCGTCGACCCCCGCGACATCGCCGCCCACGGCCGGCTCGACCAAAGAGGTGAAGATCTCGCCAGCGGTGCGGCAGGAGTGAACCTCGTCGGGTACATCACCGTGTCCTCGCGTTCGCCGGAAGCCCTCGCCCGCGACAAGCGGACCATCCGCGCCTCGGCCGGCAAGTCCTACCTGAAGCTGGAATGGTGCGACCGCGAGCACCACCGCGCCTTCGTCAACACCTTGCCGTTCGCCACCGGCATCCGACGCTAGCTGGAGGGAAGTGCCGCTCATGCGAGATCCGCTGTCCGCGCTGACGGACGCCTTCACCAGCTTCCTCTTCGGCAAGGTCGAGACCACGCGCCTGCCCGTCCGCACCTCCACCGGGCAGGCGCAGGCCGTCTACCTGCCCACCGCCGCCCCCGGACTCGGCGACTCCGGTGTGATCATCGGCCGCGAGGTCTACAGCGGGAAGGGCTACATCTACGACCCCTTCCAGCTCTACGGACAGCAGCTCCCGGCCCCCCACTGGCTCGTCCTCGGCGAATCCGGCAACGGCAAGTCCGCACTGGAGAAGACGTACGTCCTGCGCCAGCTCCGCTTCCGCGACCGACAGGTCGTCGTCCTCGACGCCCAGGGCGAGGACGGCGTCGGCGAGTGGAACCTCATCGCCCAGCAGCTGGGGATAACCCCCATCCGCCTGGACCCGATCGCCGCCAACGACGACGGGATCCGCCTCAACCCCCTCGACCCGGCGATCACCACGACCGGCCAGCTCGCGCTGCTCCGGACCATCATCGAAGTCGCCATGGGCCACGGCCTCGACGAACGCTCCGGCTTCGCCCTCAAGGTGGCCCACGCGTACGTCGTCGACACGATCCGCGACCGCCAGCCCGTCCTCACCGACATCGTCGAGCAACTGCGCTACCCCAAGGCGGAATCCGCCGAAGCCATGAACGTGGCCATAGACGACGTCCGGGCCTGGGGCCTCGACGTCGCGCTCGTCCTCGACCGGCTCGTCGACGGCGACCTGCGCGGCATGTTCGACGGCCCCACCACCGTCGGCATCGACCTCGACGCCCCGCTGATCGTGTTCGACCTCTCCCACATCGACCGCAACTCGATCGCCATGCCGATCCTGATGGCGATCGTCGGCGTGTGGCTGGAACACACCTGGATCCGCCCCGACCGCAAGAAGCGCATCTTCCTCGTCGAAGAGGCCTGGCACATCATCAACAGTCCCTTCGTGGCCCAGCTGTTCCAGCGCCTGCTGAAGTTCGGCCGACGCCTCGGCCTGTCCTTCGTCGCCGTCGTCCACCACCTCTCGGACGTCGTCGACGGAGCGGCCGCCCGCGAGGCCGCGGCCATCCTGAAGATGGCCTCCACCCGTACGATCTACGCCCAGAAGGCCGACGAGGCACGGGCCACGGGCCGTGTCCTCGGCCTGCCCCGCTGGGCCGTGGAAATCATCCCGACCCTGACCCCCGGCATCGCCGTCTGGGACGTCAACGGCAACGTCCAGGTGGTCAAACACCTGATCACCGAAGCCGAGCGTCCCCTCGTCTACACGGACCGCGCCATGACCGAATCCTCCGCCGCACACCAGCTCCCCGACGACCTCCTCGCCGCCGAACTGGAGGCGGAACAGCGTGCCCTGCTCAGCGAGCGCCACCAGGGCGGTGGCCCGGGCTCCGCGACCACGGTGGCCTGAGTCCCGTGCACGAGGAACGCCGCGCGGGCGGCATCCCGGACGGCCTCCTGGTCGGCCTCCTGGCCTTCCTGCTCGGCTTGGCCGTACTGGTATGGACATCGACGGGCCTCGCCGCGCTCTTCTCCCGGGGCGGCTGGCCGGCCACGGTCACCTTCACCCGCACCCCGGGCGCGATCCGCGCCCTGATAGCGCAACCGCACGACATCCCGGGCGCCTGGCCGGACACCGCGCCGACCGCGCTGTCGGGCTGGGGCCTGTTCTGGGGCCTGTTCATCGGCCAGCTGCTGATCCTGCTGGTCCTGGTGATCTTCACCTTGGGCGTCATCGCCCGCACGAAGGCCCGCGGCAAGAACCCGCCCCCGCTCCCGAAGCAGCCGACGCACGAACCACCGCAAGGGCCCCGGACTGCGTACGAGAGCCGGCGGGCGTACGAGGCCCAGCGGGTGCAAGGGGACCAACGAGTCCACGAAGACCAGCCGGCGCACGAGATCCAGCGGGTACCCGGGGACCAGCCGGCGTACGAGCGCCAGCCCGCATCGGAGACCCAGCCGGCGTACGAAACCCACCCGCCGCAGAGCGCGCCGCCGATGCACCCCCCGGCCGCCACCACCGTCCCGGCGCCGTCGCCCCCCACGGGCGAGGCCTACCGCCACGGCCTCGGCCACGCGCCGGCGGCAACGGCGTACCCGGCCACGCCCGGCCCCCACGATCACCGCATGGTGTACGCAGCCCCCGCCGACCGCCACCGCGCCGCAGCCCGCCTGCTCGCGGACGCGCCCGCCGCAGCCCTCGTCGTCACGTCGTCCCCCGCCCTTTGGGCGCAGACGAAGGACGCCCGCGCCAAACTCGGCCCGACCCTCCTCTACGACCCCTCGCACCTGTGCGACACCCCGGCCCGCATGCACTGGAACCCCGCCCACGCCTGCACCGACCGGGACACCGCCGCAGCCCGCGCCGCGGCCCTGCTGGCCCCCGTACGGCCCCAGGCGCGTATGGACGCCGGTGTCGCCGACACGGCGGAAACGCTCCTGCGCAGCTGGCTGCAGGCCGCCGCCCTGGAGGACCGCCCGTTCAAGCTGCTGCACCGCTGGGCCCAGGGCGCGGGCGCACAGGACCCCGTACGCATCCTCCGCACCCACCCCCGGGCCGCGCGCGGCGCCGCCGGAGAACTGGAAAGCGCCCTCACCGCCCATCCCGAGCGCCGCGAACAGGCCCAGCAGCTGACGGCGAGAGCCCTCTCCTGTCTCACGTCCATCCACATCCGCGAGGCCTGCAATCCGAACCGAACAGATGCGCTGACGCTGGCATCGTTCGTCGCCGAAGGGGGCACCCTCTACGTGGTGGGTGAGCCCTTGGAAGACCCCCGCATCCACCCGGGTGCGATGCCCCTGCTGACCGCACTCGTCTCCAGCGTGGTCGAGCACGGCCGCCGCATGGCCGAACGGTCATCCCACGGCCGGCTCGACCCACCACTCACGCTGGTCCTGGACGACATCGCGGCCGTCGCCCCGATCCCCCAGTTGCCGGAGCTCCTCCTCGACGACACGCTGCCCCTGCTGGCTCTGTGCCGCAGCCGAGAACAGGCCCGCACCCGCTGGCCGGAGGCCGTCCTGCCCTAGCACAAAGGGCCGGCGCCGGCGTCACGCCCTCACGGTCGAGGCAGTACGTACTCCCACTCCCGCGCGTCCGGGTCCCCCGGCACCGGCACGACGTGTCCGCTCGCCACGAACCCGAACCGCCGGTAGAAGGCCGCGGCCCGCGCGTTCTCCTCGTGCACGAACAGTCGTACGCGCACCGGCGTCGGCTCCTCCAACGACCAGGCCCAGTCCACCGCGGCCTGGAACAGGGCCTCGGTCAGCCCGGTCCCGCGCTGCTCGGCCCGTACGAACACCCCCACCAGATGCACCTGGGTCTGGGCGACGGGAAGCCCGAAGAAGTCGTCCGTCCCGCCTTCCTCCACGAGGGCGGTCACCGACCCGTCCCACTGCCCGTCGGGGGCCTCTGCGATGAACTGCCGGGCATATCTACCCTCGGCGGCCCGCGCGGCCCGCTCCTGCCAGTACTCGTCGGAGCGCCCCGCGGCCTCCTGCACGGTCTCCAGGAAGGCGATCGGCGCCGCCGGATCGCTCAAGGCGGCGAGCCGCAGCTCCTTGACCCGCTCCCACTCATCGGGAAGCACCGGCCGTATCACATGCTTAGTCATGATCGAAATCCAATCATGGGTCACGCCGCCCTGCACCGAAACAGGCCGTGAACGCAGAAAAGCCCCGCACCGAACCCGAAAGGGCTGGTGCGGGGCTTCCCGCAATGATTGTTCGGCGGCGTCCTACTCTCCCACAGGGTCCCCCCTGCAGTACCATCGGCGCTGAAAGGCTTAGCTTCCGGGTTCGGAATGTAACCGGGCG
>NZ_JBEZBN010000080.1:0-25565 GCF_040647115.1 Streptomyces sp. NPDC044571 | reverse complement strand
CCACACTGACCCTCCCCGAGCCTCTTCCTATCTCGCCCCCCCGCCCCGCCTCGCCCGCCTCCCGCGCCCCCCCCCGCCCCCGCCGCCGCCCCGCCGGGGGCACCGGCCGGTGCCCCGCCCGACTCCCCCTCCCCGCCCCCCTCGCCCGCCGAGCCCGCCTCCACCGCCCCGGCCGCCGGCCCTGTCTCCACCGCCCGGCCCTCCTCCGGGGCGGGCGCCGTCCCCGCCACCGCGTCCGCCATGCCCATGCCCGAGCCCGTGCCCCTGTCTTCGCCCGCACCTGCGCCTGTGCCGGAGCCCGTGCCCGTGAACGCCGCCGGCTCCCGCTTCGCCGTCCTCGGCCCCATCCGGGCCTGGCGCGGCAGCGAGGCCCTGCCCTCCGGAACCCCCCAGCAGCGCGCCCTGCTCGCCGTGCTGCTGCTGCGCGACGGGCGCACGGCCACCGCGCCCGAGCTCATCGACGCCATCTGGGGCGAGGACCCGCCGCAGCAGGCCCTCGCCACCATCCGTACGTACGCCTCGCGCCTGCGCAAGGTCCTCGACCCCGGCATGCTCGTCACGGAGTCCGGGGGCTACGCCATCCACACCCCCGCCGGCGCCCTCGACCTCGGCGTCGCCCGCAGCCTGGCCTCCGAGGCCGAGCACGCCCGTGCCGCGGGCGACCGCCCGCTCGCCCGCACCCTGCTGGCCCGCGCCCTGGACCTGTGGGACGGAGAACCCCTCGCCGGGGTGCCCGGGCCGCACGCCGAGACCGAGCGCACCCGGCTCGCCGAATGGCGCCTCCAGCTGCTGGAGACCCGCCTCGACCTCGACCTGGAGGTCGGCCACCACGCCGAGGCCGTCTCCGAGCTCACCGCGCTGACCGCCGCCCACCCGCTGCGCGAACGGCTGCGCGAGCTGCTCATGCTCGCCCTGTACCGCAGCGGCCGGCAGGCCGAGGCCCTCGCCGTCTACGCCGACACCCGCCGCCTCCTCGCCGACGAGCTCGGCGTCGACCCGCGCCCCGAGCTCTCCGCGCTCCAGCAGCGCATCCTGCGGGCCGACGCCGAACTGGCCCGCGCCGAGGACTCCGCCCCGGCCGCCCGGCCCATCCAGGTCAGGCCCGCCCAACTGCCCGCCACGGTGCCCGACTTCACCGGTCGCTCCAAACTCGTCGCCGAGCTGGGCGACACCCTCGCCGAGGCCGACGGGCAGGTCATGGCCGTCTCGGCGCTCGCCGGGATCGGCGGCGTCGGCAAGACCACCCTGGCCGTCCACGTCGCGCACGCCGCCCGCCCGCACTTCCCCGACGGGCAGCTGTACGTCGACCTGCAGGGCACCGAGCCCCGCCCGGCCGAGCCCGTGGCCGTCCTCGGCTCCTTCCTGCGGGCGCTGGGCACCCCCGACACGGCCATCCCCGACACCGCCGCCGAGCGGGCCGCGCTGTACCGCTCGACGCTCGACGGCCGGCGCGTGCTGGTCCTGCTCGACAACGCGCGCGACGCCGCCCAGGTCCGCCCGCTGCTGCCGGGGACCGCGGGCTGCGCGGCCCTGGTCACCAGCCGGGTCCGGATGGCGGGACTCGCCGGGGCGCACCTCGTCGACCTCGACGTGATGAGTCCCGAGGAGGCCCTGCAGCTGTTCACCCGGATCGTCGGCGCGGAGCGGGTCGGCGCCGAGCGGCAGGCCGCTCTCGACGTGGTCGGTGCCTGCGGTTTCCTGCCGCTCGCCATCCGCATCGCCGCCTCCCGGCTGGCCGCCCGCCGCACCTGGACCGTGTCCGTGCTCGCCGCGAAGCTCGCCGACGAGCGCCGCCGCCTGGACGAGCTCCAGGCCGGCGACCTCGCCGTCAAGGCCACCTTCGAGCTGGGCTACGGCCAGCTGGAGCCCGCCCAGCAGCGTGCGTTCCGGCTGCTGGGGCTCGCCGACGGGCCCGACATCTCGCTGGCCGCGGCCGCCGCCGCCCTGGACCGGCCCGAGCACGGCACCGAGGACCTCCTGGAGGCCCTCGTCGACTGCTCCCTGCTGGAGTCCGCCGCGCCCGGCCGCTACCGCTTCCACGACCTCGTACGCCTCTACGCGCGGGCGTGCGCGGAGCGCGACGAGCAGCCGCCGAGCGAGCGCGACGCGGCCCTGGACCGGCTGCTGGACTTCTACCTGGCGACCGCCTCCGCGGTGTACGCGGTGGAGCGCCCCGGCGACCGGCTCCCCGCGCACCTGTCCGCCACCCACTATCCCGGCTTGCGCTTCTCCGACTCGCGCGCCGCCCTGGACTGGTTGTACGCGGAGGCCGACCCGCTGCTGGCCTGCGTCCGGCAGGCCGCCGTACGCACGACCGGGCAGGCGGACGTACTGCGCCGGGCCGTGGACCTGCTGTGGGCGGCGAAGGACCTGGCGGAGTCGGGGGCCAACTCCAAGCAGTACGAGTCCGCCGCGGTGGCCCTGCGCGACGCGGCGCACGCCGCGAAGGACCCGCACGCCGAGGGCCGCGCCCGTACCACCCTCACCAATGTCCACCTGGTCGCCGGCCGCTTCGGCGAGGCCGACGACGAGGCCCGCCGGGCCATGGTGCTCGCCCGCGAGGCCGGCGACCCGCTGCCGAGCTGCTGGGCGCCCAACGACCGCGGGATCATCGCCCTTTACCAGGGACGGCACGCCGACGGCGAGCGGTACCTGCTGGAGGCCATCGAGAACTTCCGCGCCGACGCCAACCACATCGGAGAGGCGAGCGCGCTGTGCAACCTCTCCCGCATCCACGTGGAGCTGGGCCGGCTGACCAGCGCCATAGAGCTCGCCGAGCAGGGCATCGCCATATACGACCGCATGGGCCTGACCCTGCGCCTGGCCAACGGCCGCTACGCACTGGGCATCGCCCTCACCGAGGCGGGCCGGCTCGCGGAGGCGCAGGAGCAGCTCACCGAGGCGCTGTCGCTGTTCCACGACAACCGGCAGCCGCTGTGGGAGGGCGTGACGCACTTCCGGCTGGCGGTGGCCCATCTGGCCGCGCACCGGCCCACCCTGGCTGCCGCCCACGCCGAGCAGGCCATCGCGCTGCGCGGCATCGGCGGGGAGTGGCGCCGGGCCACCGTGCTGACGGTCCTCGGCAAGGCGCTGCGGCGGCTGGGCCAGCGCGACCGGGCGCGGGTGTGCTGGCGGGACGCGGAGTCCATCTTCGCGCAGCTGGGCTCGGCGGAACTGGCCGAGGTGCGGGCCCTGCTGGCGGCGGAGATACCGGCCTGAGCTGGGCGGACGGTGTGATGAACGAGGCATTCATCGTTCGTTTATCGCCGCACGCCACCATGAGTACATCGACTCACCGCGTCGGGGGAAGCGGGAGTCGGCTGGAGGACAACCCGTTCGGCGGTCCGCGGGGGAATCGCCGAACGGGCCCGACCCATCCATCAGGAGATCCGATGACGACGAACGAGAACACCCTGCCGAACGACGGTGACATCAAGCCGCTCGACAACCACGCGTCGGGCATCGAGATCAAGCCGCTCGACAGTCACGCGGGCAGCGCCGACATCACGCCGATGGACAACCACGCCTCCGGTATCGAGATCAAGCCGCTCGACAACCACGCCTCGGGTGAGGACATCGTGACGCTGGACAACCACGCGTCCGGTCCTCGTCCGTAAGACGTCCCACGGGGGATACGGGGGACAGGTCCCGCGGGGGGAGTACGGGGGTACCGGGACCACGGGGGGAAGAAAGGGGTGCCGGCGCGGGTCACGGGGGACCGCGGCGGCACCCACGGGGGAGCACGACGGGGAACGGCGGCCGCGGTGGCCCGGAGGGGGAGCCACCGCGGCCGCCGCACGTCTGCATGTCTGGTCGTCTCCCACATGTCTGCGTGTCCGCACGTCTGCATGTCCGCACGTCTGCCTGCCCGCACGGGGGCTTCGCCTCATTAGGCTGGGGGCGTGTTCACCTCCCAGGGACCGACGCTCCGCGAGCTCGCCGTGCAGGCCCTCTCCTCCGTCGAGCGCGGCTACGACCTGCTCGCGCCCACCTTCGACCACACCCCCTTCCGCACCCCGGACCGCATCCTCGACGCCGTGGAGGAGACGCTGGCCCAGCACGAGGGTTCCTTCGGTACGGGCCTGGACGTCTGCTGCGGTACCGGCGCGGGGATCGCCATGCTGCGGCGGCTGTGCCGCGGGCCGGTGACCGGGGTGGACCTGAGCGCGGGGATGCTGGCCGAGGCCGAGCGGGCCCACGCCGACGAGCGGGTCCGCTTCGTACGGGCCGACGCACGGGCGCTGCCGCCCGAGTTCGAGGACGCGTACGACCTGGCGGTCAGCTTCGGCGCCTTCGGGCACTTCCTGCCGGCCGAGCGGCCCGCCCTCTTCGCGGGGGTGCACCGGGCGCTGCGCCCGGGCGGGCTGTTCGCCTTCCCGATCGGGGCGCCGATCCCGCCCACCTCCCCGGTGTGGTGGGCGGTGGCGGGCTTCGACGCCGTGATGCGGGTGCGCAATGCGGTGTGGCGGCCGCCGTTCGTCATGTACTACCGCACCTTCCCGCTCAGCGGGGTGCGGGCGGACCTGGCAGCGGCCGGTTTCACGGTGGGGACGGCGGCGCTGGAGCACTTCGGCCGCCGCGATGACGGCTCCCCCCGGTGGCGGCTGGTGCTGGCCCGCAAGGCGGAGGAGACGGCCTAAGGCACGGGCCGGGTGCGGGCGCGCAGTTCGCGCTTGAGGACTTTTCCGCTCGCGTTGCGCGGGAGTTCGGTGACGAACTCGACGGCGCGCGGGACCTTGTAGTTGGCCATCTCCCGCCGGGACCAGGCAATCAGGTCGTCGGCGGTGAGGGTGGAGCCGGGGCGGCGTACGGCGTAGGCCTTCCCGACCTCTCCGAGGCGGGCGTCGGGTACGCCGACGACGGCGACGTCCGCGATGTCCGGGTGCAGGCCGATGAGCTGCTCGATCTCGGCGGGGTAGGCGTTGAAGCCGCCGACGATGAACATGTCCTTGATCCGGTCGGTGATGCGGAGGTTGCCGGCCGCGTCGAGGACGCCGACGTCCCCGGTGCGCAGCCAGCCGTCGGCGGTGACGGCCCGGGCGGTCTCGGCCGGGTCCTCGAAGTAGCCGCGCATGACGTGGTGGCCGCGGACCCACACCTCGCCCGCGGTGCCGGCGGGCTGCGCCTGCCCGTCCTGGCCGGCGATCCGCACCTCGGTGCCGGGGATGGCCCGTCCCGAGGTGGACGCGACTACCTCGGCCGGGTCGCCGCGGCGGCACATGGTGACGATGCCGCTCGCCTCGGACAGCCCGTACGCGGTGAGGACGGTGGCGATGTGCAGTTCGCCGCGCAGCCGCTCGACGAGCCGCAGCGGGACGACGGCGGCTCCCGTGACGACGAGGCGCAGGGCGGACAGGTCGTGGTGGTCGCGCTGGGGGTGGTCGAGGAGGGACTGGTGGAGGGTGGGTGGGCCGGGGAGTACGGAGATCCGCTCGGCGGCGATGTTCGCGAGGACGGTGTCCACATTGAAGACGGGCTGGGGGACCATCGTGGCCCCGCGCATCAGGCAGGCGATGATGCCCGCCTTGTAGCCGAAGGTGTGGAAGAAGGGGTTCACGATCAGGTAGCGGTCGCCCTCGCGCAGTCCGGCGAGCTCGCTCCAGACGTCGTAGCAGCGCAGGGACTGGGCGTGGGTGATGACGGCGCCCTTGGGCCTGCCGGTGGTGCCCGAGGTGAAGATGATGTCGGAGGGGTCCTCGGGACGGATCGACTCGGCCCGCTCGCGCACGGCCCCGGCGCTCACGCCGTCCCCTCCGGTCAGGAAGTCCTTCCAGGTGCGGAAGGACTCGGGGGCGTCCTCGGCGAGGACGACGACCTGTTCGAGGTGCGGCAGCCCGGGCAGCGGTCCGGGGCCGTCCCCCGCGGCGGCGGCCCGGCGCAGGGAGGCGACGTAGGAGGTGCCGAGGAAGGTGCCGGTGATGAACAGGAGCCTGGCTCGGCTGCGCTGCAGGACGTATGCGGCTTCCGCGCCTTTGAAACGCGTGTTGAGGGGAACGAGCACCGCGCCCGTCGAGACGGCTCCGAGTGCGCTGACGATCCAGTCCAGGGTGTTGGGGGCCCAGACGGCGACCCGGTCGCCCGGTTCGACACCGGCCGCGAGCGTGGCGGCGGCGGCGCGCTCGACGCGTTCGCCGAGCTGCGCGTAGCTGATGCGCACGCGTCCGTCGACGACGGCCTCGCGGTCGGCGTACTGCTCCGCCGCCGCACGCACCAGCCCCGCGATGCTGCCCCAGCGCAGATCGCCCCGCGCGTCCTCGCCCATCGCACACCCCTCCCAGTAGCTGACTATCCGTCAGATTAGCTGTAGCCTTCGCGGCTGTCAGTACTGGCGCAGCCCCGGAGGTGGCGATGGCGGCAACACTCAAGGACGCTACGGCGATAGTCGGGATCGGCCAGACCGCCTTCGCCAAGCGGCTCCCCCAGTCCGAGAAGGAACTGGCCTGCCGGGCGATCCTCGCCGCCCTCGCGGACGCCGGCATCGCCCCCTCCGAGGTCGACGCCTTCTCCTCGTACACGATGGAGGAGACCGACGAGGTCGAGGTCGCCAAGGCCATCGGCGCGGGCGACGTCACCTTCTTCTCCAAGATCGGCTACGGCGGGGGCGGTTCCTGCGCCACCGTGGGCCACCTCGCCGCCGCCGTCGCCACCGGGCAGGCCTCCGTCGGGGTCGCCTGGCGCTCCCGCAAGCGCGGCTCCGGCCCGCGCCCCTGGAAGAACACCACCGTCCAACTGCCCACCCCCGGCCAGTGGACCCGCCCCTTCGGGCTGCTGCGCCCCGCCGACGAGATCGGCATGCTGGCCCGCCGCTACATGCACACCTACGGGGCCACCCGCGAGCACCTCTTCAACGTCGCGATGGCCTGCCGCAACCGGGCCAACGAGAACCCGGCCGCGATGATGTACGAGCGCCCGCTGACCCGCGAGATGTACATGACCTCCCGCATGATCAGCGACCCGCTGTGCCTCTTCGACAACTGCCTGGAGACCGACGGCGCGCTCGCCTGCGTGATCGTGAGCGCCGAACGGGCCCGGGACTGCCGCCACAAGCCCGTCTACGTGCACTCCGCCGCCCAGGGCCTGCCCGCCCAGCACCACGGCATGGTCAACTACTGGAACGACGACCCGCTCTCCGGACCCGCCTGGACGGCCGCCCGGCACCTGTGGAAGCACGCCGACTTCGGCCCCCAGGACGTGGACGTGGCCCAAATCTACGACGCCTTCACCCCGCTGATCCCGCTGTCACTGGAGGGCTACGGCTTCTGCGGACGCGGCGAGGGAGCCGCCTTCACCGAGGGCGGCGCCCTGGAGACGGGCGGCCGGCTCCCCATCAACACGGGCGGCGGAGGCCTGTCGGAGGCCTATGTCCACGGCTTCAACCTGATCAACGAGGGCGTCAAACAGCTGCGCGGCACCTCCACCGCCCAGGTGCCGGACGCCTCGACCTGCCTGGTGACGGCGGGCGAGGGCGTCCCGACCTCCGCCATCCTGCTGCGAGCCTGAGGAGCCCACCATGACCGCTGCCGCCGAAGACGCCGCAGGCCTCCTGCTGCCGGTACCGGACGAGGACGGCGCGCCCTTCTGGGAGTACGCCGCCCGCGGCGAGCTGCGCATCCAGGCCTGCACCTCCTGCGGGCGGCTCCGCTTCCCGCCGCGCCCGTGCTGCCCGCACTGCCAGTCCTTCGACTCCGAGTGGCGCCCGATGAGCGGCCGCGGCCGCATCTGGTCCTACGTCCTGCCCCACCCGCCGCTGCTGCCCGCGTACGCCGCGCAGGCCCCGTACAACGTGGTCCTCGTCGAGCTGGCCGACGCCCCGCACATCCGCCTCGCGGGCAACCTCGTCACCTCGGCCGACGCCCCGCTGAACTCCGTGGACCCGGCCCGGCTGCGCATCGGCGCGCGGGTGCAGGCGGTCTTCACCGAGACCGGCGGCGTCACCGTGCCGCGCTGGGTACTGGAGAGGTCATGACGGTACGGGTGGAGCGGGACAAGGCGAGCGGGGTCGCGGTCGTCACCCTGGAGCGGGAGCGCACGCACAACGCGATCGACCTGGCGACGGCGGCCGAACTGACCTCCCTGTGGCGGGAGCTGCGCCACGAGGAGGAGGTCCGGGCGGTGGTCCTCACCGGGGCCGGACGGGCCGCGTTCTGCACGGGCATCGACCGCGGCGTGTCCGTCCCCCAGCCCTCCTCCCCGTACTCGGTCGACGATCCGCTGCTCGCGATCGGGCCGAAGGCCAACGACCTGTGGAAGCCGGTGGTCGCCGCCGTCAACGGCATGGCCTGCGGCGGGGCGTTCTACCTGCTGGGCGAGTCGGAATTCCTGATCGCCTCGCGGACGGCGACCTTCTTCGACCCGCACACCACGTACGGGATGGTCAGCGCGTACGAGGCGGTCTACATGGCGCAGCGGATGCCGTTCGGGGAGGCGGCCCGGATGTCCCTGATGGGAACGGCGGAACGGCTCTCCGCGGAGCGGGCCCACGCGATCGGCCTGGTCTCGGAGCTGGCGGAGCCCGGGGAACTGCGCGCGGCGGCCGTGCGCGCCGCCGAGACCCTGGCCGGTTTCCCGCCGGAGGCCGTGCAGGGCACCGTACGGGCCCTGTGGTCGGCGAAGCAGGCGGCCCTGCAGCAGGCCCTGGCCCAGGCCCCGGCGCTGATCAGCCTGGGAAACCTCCCCCCGGAGCGCCAGGAGGCTCTGTTCACGGCCCGCAGGACGCATCCGGAGCCCAGGGTGCGGTGAGGCCCCGGGGGGCCGAGGCGCGGGGGGCCGAGGGCCGGGGCCGCCGGGCGGCGGTCAGTCGATGCGGCCGACGACGCAGGTCCTGGTCTCGGCGGCCTTGTCTTCGTGGACCATCGCGGCCGTGACCGTCTGGGTCTCGCGGGCCTTGAGGGTGACGCGGACGGAGGTGCGGTCGACGACACCGCTCGCGCCTTCGAAGGTGACCGGTACGTCGACGGTGCGTGCCGTGTCGACGTCGGAGGTGACCGTGAGGACGGCCTTCGGGCTGCCGGGTCCGGCGCAGCTGACGACCTGGGCGTGCGCGGGCGGGCGCGCGCTCTTGGTCGGCGAGGGCGTCGACTTGCCGCTGCCGCTGCCGTTGCTGTTGTTGTTGTTGTCGCTGGTGCTGTGGTAGCTGCTGCGCTTCTTGGAGCTGGAGCATCCGCCGCCACTGCTCCCGCCGCTGCTGCTCTTCCCGCCGTGGCTGCCGTGGCCTCCGTGCGAGAACCCGGTGAGCGAGAACACGACGGCCACCAGCACCGCGGTGAACCTGATACGACGGCCGGCCACTATGACGCGATCCCCTCCCTGGACAACGGCGGGCCACGCTATCACCGGCGTGCGGTGGACGGGACCGGGGCGTAGCTTCGGAGCAGGGACCGCTACCCCGGAGGCCCGGCATGATCCGCAACGTCATCGGTTCGCTCATGGGCCTGGCCGGAGCGGCAGCCGCCGTCTGGAGCCCGTTCCGCGCCTGGTACGACGGCCGTCCCGGACGCGACTACCGCCTGCAGGACCTCTTCACCGCCGCCGGGATCACCGACCACGAGGCCGACCTGCTGGGCTCGCCGCTGCTGCCGTTCCTCGTCGCCGCGGTCCTCGCCCTCGGTGCGGCCGTGGTGCGCTCGCGGCTGCTGATGGCGCTGGCCGGGATCATCGTCCTCGGCTTCATGGTGCTCTGGATGGTCCGGCAGGGGCAGGCGGCGGGCAGCCTCTCGGTCAGCGGCGGCGGTCGCGGCATCGGAGACGGGGTGGCCACCGCCTTCGTCGCCGGCGCCCTGCTGCTCCTGGCGGCGGCGGTCATGAGCGGCCGCCCCCGCCGCGAATCCCCCGGCCGGGTCGGCCCCCCGCCCGACGAGCACTGGCCCGCGGACGGTGACGGGGACCGCCCGTGACGCGGCCGGGTCAGTACTCGCCGTCGAGGGCCGAGGCGGAGGCCGCGCGGTAGCAGGCGGACACCACCGTGAAGTTGAGCATGGTGTCGCCGTGCGCGGTCTTCTTCAGGCCCGTGACCACCATGTCGAACCCCTCGGCCTTGTTCTCGGCGATGATCTCCGGGTCCTGGTCCTTGGTCTTGGCCTTGCCGTCCTTGGTGATCTTCCAGCCGTTCTCGGTGAGCCCCTTGCGCAGGTTCGCCATGCCCGTGTCCACGTCCTGCTCGCTGAGGCCGTACACCGACCACGGGTGGGACGTGGAGAACAGGTCGTCCCCGTACGCGCGGCAGCGCGAGACGCTCGGGCCCGGCTCGGTGACCTTGCCCTCGGTGACCCTGCCTTTGACCCCGGTCATCTCCAGCAGTCGGCCGGAGACGATCTTCGCCTTCTGGCGCGCCGGGTCGGGGTCCATCCTCACCGGCGTGTAGTTGAGTTCCTTCACGTTCGAACATCCCACCGACAGCATGGAAAACGACCCGACAAGGACGAATGCGAGAGCCGCGGCACGCAGAGGTCGGGACATGCGGCGGCCACCGGCCCCCGTCCCGCAGCGGGCCCGGCCGGTACTCTCCGTCACTCCGCGGTGGTGTCGCGGAAGCAGCGGGAGTAGACACTGAAGTAGATCAGGTTCTCGCCGCCGTCGGAGCTGTCCATCCAGCTGGCCTCCAGCTGGGTGTGCGTCTTCTCGTGGACCGCGAAGACCTCAAGCGTCTTGGCCTTCGTGTTCACGTTCGGGCCGTTCTTCACGACCTGCCAGCCGTTCTGCGGCAGCTTTTCGGCAAGGCTCTTCATACCCTTGTCGAGAGTGTCGCGGTCCGCACCGTAGAGGGACCAGACGTGCCGGACCACCCTCAGGCCCTTCTTCTTCTCCTCGCTGGTGCCGCAGGGATAGGTCACCGGTCCCCCGGTTTCCGAAACCTTGCCCTTGACCTGGGTCATGTCGAGTGCCCTGCTCGACAGCTCGCCGACCTCTGCCTCCACCTCCTTGCTGGTGCGGGGCTGCGGGTCGTAGGAGCGCTTGGATTCGTTGTCCATGAGAGAACATCCTGCTGTGAGGGTCAGAGCGCCCAGGAGCGCCAGTGCGATGACGTTACGCCTGTGCCTTCGTTCCACTAATGGGCCTCCCACTCAAGTTCGACTCTGTCGTACCGCCCGGCTATGACGGCTGCCTGGTTCCTCAGGCTGAGGGACGCCTTGCCGTCCTGCTCGTCCCAGAAGTTTCCGTGGCCCGGGGCGTCGCTCCGCATCTTGTTGGCGCCGAAGGACTCGTCGGTCGGAATGGTCCAGTTGTCGCCGAGTCCGACAAGTCGCCCGCCGCCGGTGACGAGGTCGTCGTCACCTCCACCTTCCATCGCCCACGTGTGCTTCCCCTTGAATCCCAGGTCTGCCGCATGGTCTGCCTGCATGCCGGGGCTGCCGGCCACGACCACGTCGTCGACGGGCAGGGGGTCGGCCCAGGTGTCGGCGTAGTCACTGCGGTACTTCGCCGTGTCGCCGATCACCGTGGAGCCGTAACTGTGACCCATGAGCGTCGTGTGGGAGTGGTTGCCGGAAGCCGACTGATGGGCCGCCTCGGTGCCGTCGAGGAACCGTCGCAGGGTCGGCGCTGCCTTCTCGGCGTACTTGTCGTCGACGGCCTCGGGGATGATGTCCCCGCTGTCGCCGGGCGCCGCCGAGCGCGGGGCGTCGTAGTCGAACCAGGTGATGGTCGACACCGTCTGGCCGGGCGCCATCGCCGAGCTGTGGCGCCACATGGCCTCACTCTTCAAGGCCTCGTCCTCGATGCTGCCCAGCGTCGTCTTCGTGCCGGGCACGAAGATCGCGGTGTGGTCCGCGGTGTCGGGATTCCCGTTGGCCAGGATCACGCGTCCGTCGTGGTTCGCCTCGGCGTCGAAACCGAGCAAGTACGCCTCGGGCAGTCCGTCCTTGCCCGTCTCGTCGAAGCGCTTCTGGATGACCTCCATGCCGTGCAGGCGGTCTTCCAGGTGGGCTTTCCTGTCCGCGTGCTTGTCGTGCCACTCGCGCCACTCGTCGGTCTCCTCGCGCATCCATGCGCGCCCGTGCTGGACGTAGTGGTACTTGGGCTGCGGTTCCCGGGGGATCCCGTTCAGTTCCACCTGGTAGGCGCCGTGCTGCTCCGCGAGTACCGCACGGTTGGCCTGGTCCCGGACGTCCGCCGGAAGCCCGTCCAGCGCTCCGACGCTCGCGGGCCGCAGGGTGACGTAGGCGTCCCTCTCGTCCTGGGACAGGCTCTTCCACCAGTCGGCGTTCGACCGCGGATCGCCGTCCTTCGGCGGGGCCTTCACATGGTCCAGGTAGTCCTTCGCGCCCGCGCGGACGTCCGCGGTGTCGCTCTGCACGTCGGCCCAGTCCTTGTCGGACACGACGAGGTCGTCGTCGGCCTTGAGCTTGCGGAGCTTGGGCGCCCACAGGGTGTCGGCCTCGGTGGCCTCGGCGACGGCCTGCGCGATGCGGTTGGCGATCTCCACCGCCTTGCCGAAGTTCGGGTTGGGGTGGATGTTCGCCGCCTGCCGCTCCAGGGCGTCGGCCAGGTTGTTGGCGTCCCGCGTCGGGTCGATCACATTGCCGGAGGGCTTGCCCTTGGCGCTGCCGGTGACGGTGCCGCCCTCGGGCACCTTCCCGTCCTTCTCCTCACCGCCGGGCGGGTAGCTCACCGAACCGTCCGCGCCCACCGTGAACTTCGCGTGTGCGGCGTCTTCGAGGGCTGCTTCCAGCTTCTTCTTCGCGTCGGTCATCGCCGCCGCGAGGGCCTTCAGGGAGGTGGCGGCGAGCCCGCATTCCACCTGTACGTAGTGGAAGTTCTTCGCCAGGTCCCGGAGCGACCCCAGCGCCGCGTCCACGGCCTCGCCCTTGAGGCCGGCCCGCAGGCGGGCCGAGATCTGGCCCTCCGCGTCCCCGTAGCCGTGGTCGGCCATGTCGCTGACGGCCTTGTAGCCGTCGGCCGCCTCCGTGAACTCGGACGGCTTGAGGGCCTTGAGTGCTGCGTAATCCATCGCTCAGGGTCACCGGCTCCCGTTGCCGCCGGTGGCGGGGGTGTCCTTGTACTGGCCGTTGATCTGGGCGAAACCGCCCTTGATGTCCTCGTCGTTGGCGTACTGGCCGGTGCCGGCCTTCTCCAGCGGCCCCTGGAGCGAGGTGCACTTGCCCGCCAGGCTGTCGAGGTACGTCTTCCAGGACTGGTAGAGCTCCTGCTGGGCCGTGGCGCTCTCCACGCCGGTGAGGGCGGCACCCTTCTGGCCGTTCTCCAGGGACGTCACGGCGGTCTTGATGCTCGTCGCCAGTCCGCCCAGGTCCTGACTGGCCCGGTTCCAGACCGCCTTGTCGGACGTCAGGTCACCGTCGCCGCCACCGCCGCCTCCTCCGTCGGCTGCCGCGGTACTGGCGAGGTGCATCTGCGCCCCGCCCGCCGTCTGTTGTTTGAGACCCGCCCACTCCGTGTCAAAGGACGTCATGCCGCATCGGCCCCCGTGCTCCCGATTGCTGTGATCAAGGGCTCATCCTATGAGCACATGAAGCGGAGCCGTCAGTACCGGGTGCCGGGCATGGCGGCGGCCCCGTTCCGAAACAGACGGAACGGGGCCGGCCTGCCGGATCGGCGGGGGGATCAGGCCTCGACGACGCCCGAGGCGGCGACCTCGATCTTGCCGCGGGTGGCGCCCGAGGGGGTGCCGAGCTTCTCGATCTGGTCCACGACGTCCTGGCCCTCGACGACCTCGCCGAAGACGACGTGCTTGCCGTCCAGCCACGGGGTGACGACGGTGGTGATGAAGAACTGCGAGCCGTTGGTGTTGCGGCCGGCGTTCGCCATCGACAGCAGGTACGGACGGTCGTGCTTCAGCTGGAAGTTCTCGTCGGCGAACTTCTCGCCGTAGATGCTCTTGCCGCCGGTGCCGTTCTGGTTGGTGAAGTCGCCGCCCTGCAGCATGAACTGCGGGATGACCCGGTGGAACGGCGAGCCCGCGTAGCCGAAGCCGTGCTCACCGGTGGCAAGCTCCCGGAAGTTCTTGGCGGTCTTCGGGACGACCTCGTCGAAGAGGTTGAAGACGATACGGCCGGCGGGCTGGCCGTCGATGTTGATGTCGAAGTAGACGTTGCTCATGGGGTCCATCCTGTCACTCCCGGTGCCGTACGCGACCCGGCGGGGCCGGAAACGGGCTCAGCCGGCCGTACGGGTGCCCGTGCCCTTGGCCGCGTCCAGGGCGTACACGCAGCGGTCCTTGCTGCACGCGTACACCACGCCCGCCTCCGCGACCGGGGCGCCGGTGATCTCCCCGCCCGTGGCCAGCTTCCAGCGCAGCTGGCCGCCCGCCGCGTCCAGCGTGTACAGGCAGTGGTCCGCCGAACCGAAGTGCACACGGCCGTCCGCGACCGCGGGCAGGCCGGTGATCTCGCCGCCCGCGGCGAAGCGCCACTTCGGGGTGCCCGTGACCGCGTCCAGCGTGTACAGGGCGCTGCCCGCCCCCAGGTGGACGTTGCCGTGGGCGACCACCACCGGGTCCGCGGAGGACCGCGCCTCGGTCGCGATGCGCCAGCGGTCCTTGCCGGTGGCCGCGTCCAGGGCGTAGACGGTGCCCAGGTAGTCCGCGAGGTAGACGCCGCCGCCCGTCACCGCCGCGCCGGGCGCGAAGGCGGGGGGCGCCAGGAAGACCGCGGGGGCCTCGAAGTGCCAGCGGACCCGGCCCGAGGCCCGGTCGACGGACAGGACGCGGGTGCCCGCCGCGACGTAGACGTTGCCGTCCGGCGCCGGGGTGACCCGCACGGGGACGTTCCCGCAGGAGGCCGCGTCGCCGACCGGGTACGACCATGATTCCCGGCCGGAGCGGGCGTCCAGGGCGCGCAGCCGCGCGTCCTGCCACACGTACACGGTGCCGTCGTGCAGGACGGGGGCCGCCTCCGGGGTCTCGAAGTCGCTCTGCGCGCCGGTCAGCTCCCACAGCTTCTGGCCGTTCGAGGCCTCCCAGCCCTGTACGCCGCCGCCGCGGGTGGCGGTGACGACGGTGCCCCGCTCGGCGCGCAGGGCGTACACCCAGGCTTCCGTGGACAGCCGCCACCGCTCGGAGCCGTCGGAGGCGTCCAGGGCGTAGAGCGAGGGGCCGTCGGAGGCGTGGATGCGGCCGTCGGCGACGGCCATGGACCAGGCCACGTCGCGCGTCTTGAACTGGCGCCGGCCGCTGGCCACGTCCAGGGCGTGCACCTCGAAGGAGGTGACGTAGAGCAGGTCGCCGGCGACGGTCGGGGTCCCCCAGACCTCGTTCGACATGCGGAAGCGCCAGGGGCGCCAGCGGCCGCTGTCCGGGGACGGGCCGGGATGGGGCACGGCCGCAGCCGCCCCCGCCGCCTGAACGGCCGCGGAGGCGCCCGCCCCCGCGCCGCCCGGCGGCCGGACCCAGCCCGTCGCCGAGTCCGCGGCCGGAGCGTGCGCCGCGGGCGCCGAGGCGGTCGCCCGCGGTCCGGGCCCGATCGGCACCGGGGAGCCGCCGAGGCGGACCGGCTCGCCGGAGGGCGCGGGGGACACCGGCCTCGGCGGATGCTGGGGGCGTTGCGGCGCGGGCCGGCCGGTCCGGGGGTCCACCCAGGAGTCGACGCCGCGGGGCTCCCGGCGGTGCGTGGCGGGGCTGGAGGCAGGGCCCCCGGCCGGGCCCTCGCCGCCCCGCGGTCCGGGTGCCGGGACGGGCGCGGCCGCCGTACGCTGGCCGGCCCGCCGGGCCTCGATCATCGCGACGGCCCGGCCGGGCAGCCACGCCGATGCGGTCCCGCTGTCGTCACCGCCGTCGAAGAGGTGCGGGGCCAGCTGCGCCTGGAGGTCCGCCGGGGTCGGCCGCAGGGCGGCGTCCATCTGCATGCAGGACTCGATCAGCGGCCGCAGCTCCTCGGGCAGCCCCTCCAGGTTGGGACCCTCGCGCAGCAGCATGAACACCGTCTCCACCGGGTTGGCCCCGTGGTAGGGCGGGTGCCCGGTCGCCGCGAACACCAGCGTCGAGCCGAGCGAGAACACGTCGCTGGCGCCCTTGACGCTGCGCGAGTCCTTCGCCTGCTCGGGCGACATGTAGGCGGGCGTGCCGACGGCGACGTTCGTCATGGTCAGGCGGGTGTTGGAGACGCCGCTGGCGATGCCGAAGTCGATCACGCGCGGGCCGTCCTCGACGACGAGCACGTTGGACGGCTTCAGGTCGCGGTGGACGAGGCCGGCCCCGTGAATGGACTGCAGTGCCTCCGCGATGCCGGCGGCCAACCACCGTACGGCCTGGGCGGGCATCGGCCCGCACTCGTTGACGATCTCCTCCAGGGAGGGCGCCGGGACGTACGCGGTCGCCAGCCACGGCACGGCGGCCCGCGGGTCCGCGTCGACGACGGCCGCGGTGTAGAAGCCGGAGACGGCGCGCGCCGCCTCCACCTCACGCGTGAAGCGCACCCGGAACAGCTGGTCCTCGGCGAGCTCGGTGCGCACCGTCTTGATCGCCACCCGGCGTCCGGATGCCGACCGTGCGAGATAGACCAGCCCCATGCCGCCGGCGCCGAGCCGTCCCAGCACCTCGAAGGGGCCGATCCGTCTCGGGTCGTGCTGCGTCAGCTGCTCCACCACTCGCCTCACACCTCCCCGTACGGGCCCTCGCCGGGCCCGTTTCCACCTGCACGCGCGCCGGCACGGCGGTCGGCCCCGTGCAGCGTCTCATCCCGGGCGCCGCCCGGGGTCGCGCAACCCCGATTCTGTCAGGCCCGCGCCGAGGCCGTGTCGCCACACGGGAGCCGCGGGGCGCGTCGTGCGGATCAGGGCTCACGGATCAGGACTCCTGGGCGGACTGCCGGGTGCGGTGCTCCGAGAGCAGCGCGAAGACCGCGCCCTGGTTGTCGGCGACGACCGCGATCCGGCCGTACGGCGTGTCGAGGGGATCGGCGGTGACCCGGCCGCCGAGCCGCTGCACCACCGCGACGGACTGGTCGCAGTCCGGGACGGCGAAGTACGCGAGGAAGTGCGCGGGCATGATGTCCGGGAAGGCGTCGGTGATCAGGCTGCGGCCGAGGACGGCGGTCTCGGCACCCGGCGCACTGCCGGGCGGGGACCACAGGCGGTATTCGAAGCCGGTGCCGTCGTCGTCCTGGTCCTCGGGGACGTAGCCGAAGACGTTGGCGTAGAAGACGTCGACGGCATCGCGGGCCCGCGTGTAGAGCTCGGTCCAGCAGTAGGTGTACGGCTCCTGCTGGGCCTCGAAGCCGTGGTGGGTGCCGGGCTGCCACAGGCCGAAGACGGCCCCGCCGGGGTCGGCGGCCAGGGCGGCGGTGCCGTACGGGCCCACGGGCTGCGGATCCATCACCATCTGGCCGCCGGAGGCGCGGATGCGGGCGGCGCAGGCGTAGGCGTCGGACGTGTAGAGGTAGATCCCCCAGACGGTGGGCATGCGGCCGTCGGGCTTGGGGGCGAGGGCGGCGACGTTGCGGCCGCGGCTGTAGGCCTGGGTGTAGTGGCCGTACTGGGCGCCGGCGCCCTCTCCGAAGGTCCACCCGAAGAGCTCCCCGTAGAAGCGCTTGCCCGCTTCGACGTCCGGAAGGGAGGCATCCACCCAGCAGGGTGTGCCCTCCGCGAATGCGGCCATGGCCCGTTTCCTTCCGTTGTGCGGGGGTGCGTACCCTCCCCCTCGGCCATGATCCGCCCGAGGCCTTGTCCACACCCTGTTGATAAGACTAATCGGGGGATACCGAGAGGAAGCGGGCGGGTCGGGCTCGGGCGGGCGGGAGGGGGCCGCGGGGCGGGGACGGGCGGGGACGGGCGGGTGCGGGGCCGGTGTGGCGCCGGTGGGGGGCCGGTGCGGGGCGGGTGCGGGGCAGTCTCGGGGCGGGCCGCAGGGGGACACGGGCCGGGGCGCCTGCGGCAAACGGTCGGCCGGAATCCTCCGGGAAGCGCCCACAGGGGCGGCTCAGCCCCAGGCCAGGCGCCCCGTCACCCCATTTGCAGGCGGCCGAATCGCGCCCGGATCACCCCTCGGTAAGCTGACGGCATGACAGGACAAGTACGCACCGTCGACGGCCGCGTTGCCGGTCGGCGCGGTCAGGCGACGCGGCAGAAGCTGCTCGACTGCCTGGGCGAGATGCTCAGCTCCTCGCCGTACCGCGACGTGAAGGTGATCGATGTCGCCCGCAAGGCCGGCACGTCCCCCGCGACCTTCTACCAGTACTTCCCGGACGTCGAGGGCGCCGTCCTGGAGATCGCCGAGGAAATGGCCACCGAGGGAGCGCAGTTGACGACGCTCGTCGAGGGGCGCAACTGGGTCGGCAAGGCGGGCTGGCAGGCCGCCGAGGAACTCGTCGAGGGATTCCTGGACTTCTGGCGGCGCAACGACGCGATCCTGCGGGTCGTCGACCTCGGCGCGGCCGAGGGCGACAAGCGCTTCTACAAGATCCGCATGAAGATCCTGAACTCCGTCACCAACTCCCTCACGGAGTCGATGAAGGAGCTCCAGGCGAAGGGCAAGGTCGACAAGGACCTGAGCCCGGCGGCGATGGCCGGTTCACTGGTCGCCATGCTGGCCGCGGTCGCCTCGCACCAGAAGGGCTTCCAGACCTGGGGTGTCAAGCAGGCCGAGCTCAAGCCGAACCTGGCGCTGCTCGTCCACCTGGGCATCACCGGCAAGAAGCCGACCAGGTAACGGCGGACCCCGCCCGGGTCCGCCGCCGGCCAACCGTTTCCCCTTCGGCCGCTTCCCCTCTCGGCCGCCCCCTCCCTTCCTCTCCTCCCCTCTCCTCCCCTCCCTTCTCCTCCCCTCTCCTCCCTGCGCCTCCCCTCCCCTCTCCTCCCTGCGGCCCCGTTTCGGTCGTTCCTCTTCGGGCCCTCCCCCCTTCGGGGCGCTTCCCCTTCCGGCCATCCGCCGCGATCAGCGACGCTCCAGGCGGAACAACCGGATCTCGCGCTCGATGCGCGCCTGGTACGTCGCGTACGGCGGCCAGAACCGCAGCACCGCCCGCCATGCCGCCGCGCGCTCCTCGCCCTCCAGCAGCCGAGCCCGTACGGCGATGTCCTGGCCTTTCCAACTCACCTGCGCTTCGGGATGCTTGAGCAGGTTCCCGGTCCAGGCCGGGTGACCGGCACGGCCGAAGTTGGAGCCGATCAGGATCCAGCTCGCGCCCCCTTCCTCCGGCATGCAGGCGAGTGGCGTGGTGCGCGGCTCGCCCGTCTTCGCGCCTTTGGCGGTGAGGATCAGGCCGGGGAGCATCTGGGCGCTGAGGATGACCTTGCCGCGGGTCAGCTTGTGCACGGCCTTGTCGAGGGCGGGGATGAAGTGCGGCGCGATCCTGGCGAAGAGCAGGGTCGAGGAGATCTTCTGCATGAGCTTGACGCCGGGAGCCGACCCGGCCATCGGAGTCATCACGCGATCACCCTTTCGCTGTTGCTTTCGCTGTTGCTGTCGCTTTCGCCGTTGCTGTCGCTTGCGCTTGTGCTTGCGTTTTCGCCGTGGTCGGTGGGGGTGGCGGTGAAGAGGCCCGCCCGGTGAGCGGCGTGCGCGCGCAGCCGGTGGACCGGGCCGAACAGGAGCTCGTCGCCCGCCGCCCGCTTGAAGTACAGGTGGGCGTCGTGCTCCCAGGTGAAGCCGATGCCGCCGTGCAGCTGGATCGCCTCGCCGGCGGCAAGCCGCAGGGCGTCAAGGGCCTGGGCGAGGGCCAGGGCGCCCTGCTGTGGGTCCCAGGCGGCGTAGTAGGCCGCCGAGCGGGCCGCCTGCACCTGTACGTACAGGTCGGCGAGGCGGTGTTTGACCGCCTGGAACGATCCGATCGCCCGGCCGAACTGCTCCCGCTGCCGGACGTGGTCCACCGTGTGGGCCAGCGCCTGTCCGGCCGCGCCGACCGCCTCGGCGGCCAGGACCGCGGCGGCGGCGCGCCCGGTGGCGGCGAGTGCGCCGAGCACGTCCTCCTCGCCGGTGCCGAGCAACTCGGCCGGAACGTCGCGCAGTTGGACCCGGGCCTGCGGACGGGTCTCGTCCAGGGTGGCCTGCCGTGACCGTACGAGGCCCGGCGCGTCCTCCCGCACGAGGAAGAGCAGGGTCCGGCTGCGGACGAACCCACCGGTGTGCGCGGCGACGACCAGCACGGAGGCGCTGTGCCCGTCGAGCACCTGGGCCACCTCCCCGTACAGCCGCCAGCCTCCGCCCTCCCCCCTACGGGCCTGGACCCCGCCGGCGCGCCCCCCGCCGGACCACTCCCCCGGGGCGTTGTCGCCGGTCAGCGCGAGGGCGGTGGCCAGCGCCGGGCCCGCGACGGCCAGGGCGGCCGTGAGGCCGCCGACCGCGAGCCGGGGAAGCAGGGCGGCGCGCTGCGGGGCGCTGCCGAGGCCGGTGATCAGCGGTACCGCGAGGGACGCGGTGGCGAACAGCGGTGACGGCAGCAGCACCCGCCCGGTCTCCTCGCAGGCCAGCGCCAGGTCGGCGGGTGTGCAGCCGACTCCTCCGTACTCCTCGGCGATGGCGAGGCCCGGCAGGCCGAGCCGCTGCGAGAGCTGCTGCCACAGCTCGCGGTCGTAGCCGGTGGCGGTGCGGACGGCGGCCTTGACCTCGTCCGGTCCACAGCGTTTGCCCAGGATCTCGTGCAGGGTGCGGCGTACCTCGTCCTGCTCCGCGGTGAAGGCGGCGTCCATCGGCTGGCTCCTCCTGGGGGCACCACCCCAGCGGTGGCTGGGGTGGTATCTGACGGGCCGTCATGTTAGGGCGGGCAGTCACAGATGCACAGGGGGCGGGGCGCGGCGATCCGGACCCTGCGCCCACTCGCGCTCTAGCATCTGACGCGGAGTCAGATGTACCGTCGGGCCATGCCTGGACCCCTCACCGGAGCCGCCCCCGCCCCCGCGCCCCGCCGCAGGGTGGCGGTCGTCGGCGTCGCCCTCTCCGACTGCGGCCGCGTGGACGGCCCCACCCCGTACGCCCTCCACGCGCAGGCCGCCCGGCGCGCGCTGGCCGACTCAGGCCTGGACCGCGCGGTCATCGACGGCTTCGCCTCGGCCGGCCTCGGCACGCTCGCGCCGGTCGAAGTCGCCGAGTACCTGGGACTGCGCCCCACCTGGGTCGACTCCACCTCGGTGGGTGGCTCGACCTGGGAGGTCATGGCGGCCCACGCGGCGGACGCCATCGCCGCCGGGCACGCCAACGCGGTGCTGCTGGTCTACGGCTCCACGGCCCGCGCGGACATCAAGGCCCGGCGCCGCACCTCGAACCTGTCCTTCGGCGCGCGGGGACCGCTCCAGTTCGAGGTGCCGTACGGGCACACGCTGGTCTCCAAGTACGCGATGGCCGCGCGGCGCCACATGCACGTGTACGGGACCACGCTGGAGCAGCTCGCCGCGGTGGCCGTCCAGGCACGGGCGAACGCGGCCGCCAACCCGGACGCCATGTTCCGCGACCCGATCACGGTGGAGGACGTGCTGTCGGGGGAGATGATCGCCGACCCCTTCACCAAGCTGCACTGCTGCATCCGCTCGGACGGCGGCTGCGCGGTGCTGCTGGCGGCGGAGGACTACGTCCCCGACACCGCCAAGGCCCCGGTCTGGATCCTGGGCTCGGGTACGTCCGTCTCCCACACCACCATGTCGGAATGGGATGACTTCACCGTGTCCCCCGCGGCGGTCTCGGGCCGCCTGGCCTTCCAGCGGGCGGGGCTCACCCCGGCGGACGTGGACATCGCCGAGATCTACGACGCCTTCACGTACATGACGCTGGTCACCCTGGAGGACCTCGGCTTCTGCGCGAAGGGCGAAGGCGGGGCCTTCGTGGAGAAGGGCCGGCTCCTGCGGGACGGCGAGCTCCCGGTGAACACCGACGGCGGCGGCCTCTCGGCGTGCCACCCCGGCATGCGCGGCCTGTTCCTCCTGGTGGAGGCGGTCCGCCAACTCCGCGGCGAAGCAGGCCCCACCCAGGTCACCAAGCCGAACGCCCGCCTCCCCCACATCGCCCTGGCCTCGGGCACGGGCGGCTGGTTCTGCTCGTCGGGAACGCTGATCCTGGGGCGGGGGTAGGGGGCGGGCGGGGGCTTCGGGGGCGGGATGCCCGCACCCGGGGTCGGTGGGGTTCCGGGGGCGTCCCGTCAGTCGACTGTCCTTCCGTGTCGGTCCGGCCCGTCAAGGGCGCTCCTTCGTCGCGTCGCTTCGCGATGGCCTTCGGCCACCCTTGACTGCCCGGCCCGCCCCGGAAAGACAGCAGACTGCCGGGAAGCCCCCGAAGGATGGCCGGGGGGACAGACAGACATACGGGCCCATCAGCGATGCCCGAGCCGGCTTCCGGTTGCCATGTCCCCATGCGGGGCCGACCACCCCCTCTTCCCGAGCCCAGCCCGGGTCAAGCCGCAGCCGACACCAACCAGATGGGCATCGGGACCCGCAGGGGCCACCATCGCCTCAAATCGCTACACAGCCGGTCTCGGCATAGCGTCCGGCGGCCCGTCTGGGGCTGGGAATAAGCCGCCACAGATCGCTACACAGCCGATCTTGGTTTGGCGGCCGGCGACCGTCTGGGCTTGCTCATAGGCCGCCACAGATCCAACAGGGCGTTCAGGGCTGTGATCGGCGGGCTGAACAGTGCGCCGATCAGGCGGCGGATCTCCGGGACGACTTCGGGCCGGGCGGCTCGCATCCGCCGTCTGGTCGGACTCGCGGCGTCGACTGCCGCGGCAAGGAACGCGTCGCACGTTGCTTCGTTGGCTGTGTGGCGCCTTTGTCACACCAGTGCCGCGCCGCCGTCTATTGCGAGCGTGGTGCCGGTGACGTAGGCGTTGGCCAAGACGAAGAGATAGGCCGCCGCGGCTTCCTCGGCAGTGCCGACACGCCGCGTGAGCAGCTCGGACCCGGCGCCCTGGAGGAAAGCCTCCGGGTCCGGGACACTGCCGTCCCACAGCTCGGTACGGATCACACCGGGCTGGATCACGTTGACGCGCAGAGGGGCGAGTTCGACGGCGAGTGCCCGGGACAGGGCCTCGATGCCGCCGGTGATACCTGCCGTGAGCGCGGTTCCGGACAGGGGGCGGATCGCGAGGACGCCGGAGCTGAAAGTGATCGAGCCGCCGTCACGCAGTCGCGGTGCAGCGTACTTGGCGGAGAGGAACGCGCCCCAGAACCGGCGCTCGAAGACGGCCCTGGCCTCCTGCGGGGTGGTGTCGACCAACGGCTTGATCAGCAGAGATTCGCCGGCGGTGTAGACGAGGTGGTCGAACTCCCCGATCTGCTCGAAGAACGCGGCGATGGCGTTGTCGTCGGCGACGTCCAGGCGGCGGCCTTCGGCCGGCTCGCCCAACCGCTTCGTCGCGGCGTCCACGCGGTTCTGATTACTGGAGGCGACCACGACGTCCGCGCCGGCCGCCGCGACCTGTTGGGCTACCGCGAAGCCGATGCCGGAGGTTCCACCGATGATCACGATCTTCTTGCCGGCCAGAGACATGGGAGCCATTCCTTCGTCGATGCGGTGCGTGGTTCGGCAACCGCCATGGCAAGAACGTACGCCTCCACATCGAGACGGTGAATGACTTAAGATCTCGTTTTCCTGTCATATCGTCTCGCCATACTGGCACTAGAGTGGCGCTATGGACATCCTGAGCAACACCCTCGAAGTCCTGCGCACGGGACGCCCGATGGTGACTCGCACCGATGCGAACGCCCCGTGGGCCCTGAAGTTCCAACCCATCTCAGGAGCCGGATTCCACGTGGTCGTGGAAGGGCACTGCCACCTGCTGCCACCGCACGGCCAACCACTCGCGCTCGGACCCGGCGACATCGTGTTCCTGCAGCGCGGCAGCGGACACACCCTGTGCGACGTGCCGGACCGCGATCCGGTGGACTTCGTACCGGACCGCGTGGACCGTTCCTCGCCGATCGGCCAGGTCACCGTGGACGGACCAGGGCCGCACACGGTGCTGGTGTGCGGGGCGTACGCGATCGACGTTGATCGCCCGCATCCGCTGTTCAACGATCTACCGGAGGTCATCCACCTCCCCGCGGTTCCCGGCCGCCACCCGGTGCTGCGCTCGGCGGTCGATCAGCTGTGCGCCGAGTTCCACGCGCCGCAGCCGGGCTCGGACGCGGTCGTCACGGCGCTCGTCGACCTGCTGCTGCTGTACATCCTCCGGTCCTGGTACGCCGAACTACCGAAGGAGCGGACCCGGGGTTGGGCGGCCGCGCTGACCGACCCGGCAGTCGCCCCGGCCCTGAAGGCGATCCACGACGATCCCGGCCATCCCTGGACCGTGGCGTCTCTGGGCACCCGCGCCGGGCTGTCCCGCGCCGCGTTCGCCCGCCGCTTCGCCTCGGTGGTCGGCGAGCCGCCGTTGACCTACCTGACCAACTGGCGGATGGCCACCGCGGCGCGGTTGCTGCACCAATCGCCGACCCCGCTGAGCACAATCGCGCAGCACACGGGGTACACGTCGGAGTTCGCCTTCGCCAAAGCTTTCAAACGACACTTCGGGTCGCCGCCGGGGGCCTACCGCAAGCAGGTCAAGACGGCAGGCGACGAACCAGGCGGATACAACTGACGGTGAGGTCCAGGACATCACCGCAGCGGATTGGGAAGCGGTGGTCGCTGCCGCGCCGGCCGGATCGTGTCCAAGAAACCAGCGATGCGGTGATCGCGACGATGCGCGGTGGCGGAGGTTCTGGAGGCGAAGGTCGCCTGGCACCGGCACGTCGCAGCCACTAACGGCGGCGGCTCTTCGGCCCGATGCCTTTGATCCTGGTCGGAGTTCCTTCCGGGGCGAATGAGTGGTGGAAGGTGAAGGCGTGCGGCGCCGAGCCGTGGTCGTGGAGGTGTTCCAGCCTGGAAACCCCGTCCTGCCAGGTGGGTATCACGCCGTCGGAGACCCACCAGAACACGTAGTTCGGGTGTCCTGTCCTCTCGAACCAGTCGTAACGCCTGTTCAGTGCCTCACGGTGCAGACCGGTGTAGATGGCGTCGAAGGCGGAGCGCAGGTCGGTCCAGAGTGAGAGGGTCGCGGCCAGGGCGGTGGTTTCCACCGTATGGCCCTTGCCGTACCAGGTCGGTACGGCGAATTCTCCCCATGCACCCCAGTCCGCCTCGAAGAGCATGCCCCGGTCACCGTCTGCCGCTTCAGCACGCGCGAGATATCCGGGGTGCTGACTGATCTTCCGGTAGACGGCCTCACCCCTGTCGTAGAACTCGCGCATGAGAGGTGCGGGATCGACGAGAGGTGACTTCAGGACGCCGAATGTGTACAGCGCAAGATGGGGCATGCGTCTCTCCCTGGTTGGCCTGGTGTGGACCCGGTGCGGTGGCTTGCGCATGGGGGCGAGGATTCGCGGGGCAGGAACTCCTGCGCCGTGGGCGATCGCCGAAGACCAGGTGAAGGTAGCTGCCTCAGCGGGCCATGTCGAAGTTGCGTTTCCCCTCTCCAAGTGGCCTCCTGCGCCGGTCATTACGAGGGCGCGGATTGCCTACGGTCACAAGACCGAGCACCGGCTACGGGTGCGTGCACAGGTGGTGCTGCACGCCGCGCGTGGACGCTCCAACGCTCGAAGGATTTAGGGCGCCGGCCACTTACTGATCATTTCAGAATGAGTTTGGCTCAGGGGCTTGGCAGTTGGGCTGACGGGCGGCAAGGTTCTGGATGTGTCGGATGATCTTGTGCCTGATG
>NZ_JBEZBN010000079.1:0-25975 GCF_040647115.1 Streptomyces sp. NPDC044571 | reverse complement strand
TGCGCGGTGGCGGTGGAGCGGGGCGTGGACGCCGTCGTCGCCCCGGCCGCGGTGGTGCGCTCCGGCGCCGCCTTCCTGGGCCTGGACCCGGAGCACCCCTGCGGGCGGCGCGACACGGCGGGCCCGGTGCCTCAGCAGATGCGCGGCAGTTGTTCCCCGATCGGCAGGTCCACCACGCGGGTCCCGCCGAGGCCGGTGCGGGCCACGACCAGCCCGGGATGGGCCTCGACCGCCTCGCCGACCACCGCCGCGTGCCGGCCGAGCGGGTGGGCGCGCATCGCGTCGAGGACCGCGTCGGCGTGCTCGCGCGGAACGAAGGCGACGAGCTTGCCCTCGTTGGCCACGTAGAAGGGGTCGAGTCCGAGGACCGCGCACGCGCCGCGCACCGCCTCGGGGACCGGCACCCGGCTCTCCTGGACGACGACCCCGGTGCCGGAGGCGGCCGCGATCTCGCCCAGGGCCGCGGCCAGTCCGCCGCGCGTGGGGTCGCGCAGGACGTGCAGATCGCGTGTGACGGCGAGCATGGCCTGCACGAGCCCGCCCAGCGGCGCGCAGTCGCTCTCGACGTCCACGCCGAATTCGAGGCCTTCGCGGACGCTCATGATGGCCACCCCGTGGAGGCCGATGTCCCCGCTGACGATGACGACGTCGCCCGGCACGACGCGCTGCGGCCGCAGGTCCACCCCGTCGGGGATCAGGCCGATGCCGGCAGTGTTCAGGTAGATGCCGTCACCGTGGCCGGCTTCCACGACCTTGGTGTCGCCGGTCGCCACCTCCACGCCTGCGGTGCGCGCCGCCGCGCCGAGGGCCTCGGCCACCCGGGCCACCACGGACATCTCGACGCCCTCTTCGAGGATGAACCCGCAGGACAGGTAGGCGGCCCGGGCTCCGCTCATGGCGAGGTCGTTGACCGTGCCGTTGACGGCGAGGTCGCCGATGCAGCCGCCGGGGAAGAACAGCGGCCGCACCACGTACGAGTCCGTGGAGAAGGCCAGCCGGGCGCCGCCCAGGGTCACGGCGGCCGAGTCGCCGAGCTGGGCGAGGACCTCGCCGCCGAAGGCGGGAGCGAAGACGTGCTGGACGAGCTCGGCGGACAGCGAGCCCCCGCCGCCGTGGCCCATGACCACCCGCGGGCGGTCGCGCAGGGGGGCCGGACAGGTCCAGCCGGTGACGTCCAGTGCGGGGTCGGACACGGTGTCGGACGCGGTGTCAGGCAACGGGGCTCGCCTCCAGCGGCTCGGACCCGGCCGGGGCGGGGGCCCCGGCCTTCCGGGCGGTCGTGATCTCCAGACGCCGGTAGAGGTAGTACGCGGCGCACGCGCCCTCGCTGGAGACCATCGTGGCTCCGAGCGGGGTGCGCGGGGTGCAGGTGGTGCCGAAGGCCTCGCACTCGTGCGGTTTGATCAGGCCCTGGAGGACCTCGCCGCTGCGGCACTCGGCGGGCTCCTGCGTGGTGATGTCCGTGACCGAGAAGCGGTGTTCGGCGTCGTAGTCCCGGTAGCGGGGGGAAAGCCGCCAGCCGCTGCGCGGGATCACGCCGATCCCGCGCCATGCGCGGTCGGTCACCTCGAAGACGTCCTCCAGCATGGCGAGGGCCGCCGGGTTCCCCTCCGGGCGCACGGCGCGCGCGTACGCGTTGTCGACGGTGTGCTCGCCGCGTTCCAGCTGCCGTACCGCCCGGCGGACGCCTTCGAGGATGTCCAGCGGTTCGAAGCCGGTCACCACGATCGGGACGCGGTGGCGGGCGGCCAGTTCGGGGTACTCCCCCATGCCCATCACGCTGCAGACGTGCCCGGCGGCGAGGAAGCCCTGCACCCGGCAGCTCGGCGAGGTCATGATCGCCTCGATGGCCGGGGGCACCCGCACGTGGGAGACGAGCAGGCTGAAGTTCGGGATGCCGAGCTTCTTCGCCTGGTACACCGTCATGGCGTTGGGGGGTGCGGTGGTCTCGAAGCCGATGCCGAAGAAGACCACCTGGCGGCCGGGGTTCTGCTGCGCGATCCGCAGGGCGTCGAGCGGAGAGTAGACGACCCGTACGTCTCCGCCCTCGCTGCGGACCTGAAAGAGGTCGCGGCCGGTGCCGGGGACGCGGAGCATGTCACCGAAGGAGCAGAAGACGACATCCGGCCGCGAAGCGATCTCCAGGGCCTTGTCGATGACCTCCAGCGGGGTCACACACACCGGGCAGCCCGGCCCGTGGATCAACTCCAATTGTTCGGGCAGCAGTTGGTCGATCCCGTGTCTGATGATGGTGTGGGTCTGGCCGCCGCAGACCTCCATCAGCGCCCAGGGCCGGGTCACCGTGGCGTGGATGTCGTCGAGCAGCCTGCGGGCCAGCTCGGGGTCCTGGAACTCGTCGATGTACTTCACTGCTGCCGTGCCTCCTGTGGTGCGTCCCCGGCCGGAAGTCCGTCGGCGAAGGGCCAGTCCTGGGCGCCCGCCTCGGCGGCAGCCCGCTCCCAGGGGTCGCCGAACTCCTCCTGGAGCATGCCGAGCTGGGCGAAGAGTTCGAGGGTCTGTCGGGCCGACTCCTCGTCCAGGCGCTGGAGTGCGAAGCCGACGTGGACGATGGCGTACTCGCCCACCTGGAGGTCGGGCAGGTACTCCAGGCACACCTCCTTGACCACTCCGCCGAAGTCGACGGTCGCCATGCGGGTGCCGTCCTTCTCCCCGATGTCAAGCACTCTGCCGGGTACCGCCAGACACATGGCCCTCTCCTTGCTGTGGGTGGTGCGGTGCGCAGGCCGCCACCATGAGCTGGCCGAGGGCCAGCCCCCCGTCGTTCGGGGGGACGCGGTGGTGGCGCAGAACGGTGAAGCCGCGCTCGCGCAGGACGCTCGCGCATGCGGACGAGAGCAGGGTGTTGGCGAAGACCCCGCCGGTGAGGGCGACGGTGTCGAGGCCGTGCCGCTCGCGGGCCAGGGCGGCCCACGTACCCACCAGGGCGCCGACCGCGTGGTGGAAGCGGGCCGCGATGACGGGAGCCGGTGTGCCGGCGCGCAGATCGGCCACCACCGAGGCGAGGACGGGCCCCGGATCCGCCGTGACCGGGTCCCGGCCGGGGAGGCCGACGGGCTGTGCGGGGCGCAGGGCGAAGGCGTAGCGCTCCCCGCCCGGCTCGGCGCGGGCCGCCGACAGCGCGGCGGACTCCAGCTCGACCGCGGCCTGGGCCTCGTACCCGGCGAGGTGGCACACCCCGGCCAGGGAGGAGACCGCGTCGAAGAGCCGCCCCATGCTGGAGGTGGGCGCGCAGTGCAGGTCCCGCTCCAACTGGCGTCGCAGCACGTCCAGCTCCCGCGGCGGACAGGCCGCCACACAGGGGAGGTCCGGTGACCAGTCGATGCCCGCCGCCCACAGGTGTGCCAGGGCCATCCGGTAGGTCCGCCGTACGGAGGCGTCCCCGCCCGGCAACGGCACGTATCCGAGGTGGCCGAACCGGCGGTACCCGGCGTAGTCGGCGACGAGGGCCTCCCCGCCCCACACCGCGCCGTCGTCTCCGTACCCGGTGCCGTCGAAGGCGATGCCGATCACCCGGGCCGTGCCGTCGAGGCCGTGCTCGGCCATCGCGGAGGCGACGTGCGCATGGTGGTGCTGTACGCGGACCAGGGGTCGGGCCCCGGCAGTGCGCCGGGCCCAGCCGGTGGAGCGGTAGCCCGGATGCCGGTCGGCCGCGAGGAGCGCGGGGGTGACACCTGTGATGGACTCCATTTGCTGCTCGGCGCGTTCGAAGGCGTACTGGGTGGCCAGGTCGTCCATGTCGCCGATGTGCGCGGACAGCCATGCCTGGCGGCCCTCGCCGAGGCAGAAGGTGTTCTTGAGGTCTCCGCCGACGGCGAGGGAGGGCGGGACGGGCAGCGGCAGGGCCAGGGGCAGCGGGGCGTGGCCGCGGGAGCGGCGTACGGTCAGCGGTTCCCCGTCACACACGCGGACGACCGAGTCGTCGCAGGGCACGTGGATGGGGCGGTCGTGCGTGAGCCAGGCGTCGGCGAGGTGGCCGAGCCGCTCCAGCGCCTCGGCGTCGTCGGTGACGATGGGCTCGCCCGACAGGTTGCCGCTGGTCATCACGAGCAGGCGCGGGCCGGGCGGGTCCCCGGGAAGCCCGAACAGCAGATGGTGCACGGGGGTGTACGGGAGCAGCACGCCGAGGTCGGGACAGCGCGGGGCGACCGCGTCGGCCACCGTGCGGTCGGCCGCAGGGCGGCGGCGCAGCAGCACGATGGGCCGCACCGGGCCGATGAGCAGGGCGCGTTCCGCCGGGCCGAGCTCGACGAGGCCCTCGATGTCGGTGAGGGCGGCGGCCATCACGGCGAACGGCTTGTCCCCGCGCGCCTTGCGGCGGCGCAGCTCGGCGACGGCCCCGGCCTGGCCGGCGTCGCAGGCGAGGTGGTAGCCGCCCAGGCCCTTGACGGCGAGGATCGCGCCCTCGGCGAGGAGCCGCCGGGCCCCTGCCACCGGGTCGGCGTCCGCCGCCTCGCGCGGGGGCGTGCCGGTCAGGAGCCGCAGCCGGGGTCCGCAGGCGGGGCAGGCCACGGGCTGGGCGTGGAAGCGCCGGTCGGTGGGGTCGGCGTACTCGCGGGCGCAGTCGGAGCACATCGGGAAGCGGGCCATGGTGGTGTGCGCCCGGTCGTACGGCAGGCCGGTGACGATGGTGAAGCGGGGGCCGCAGTGCGTGCAGGTGATGAAGGGGTGCCGGTGGCGCCGGTCGGCCGGGTCCGCGAGCTCGGCCAGGCAGTCGGCGCAGGTGGCCACGTCCGGGGAGACGAGGGTGCGGGCGGGGCCGCCGGAGCGGGAGGCGACGATGGTGAAGCCCGCGCCACCAGCGGGCGGGACCTCGCAGTGGTCGACGGCGTCGACGACGGCCAGGGGCGGTGCCTCGGCCGCGAGCCGCTCGCAGAAGGCCGAGACGGCGGCGGCAGTGCCCTCGACCTCGGCGACGACGCCCTCCGGGGTGTTGGTGACGTGCCCGGCGAGGCCGAGTCCGGTCGCGCGGGTGTAGACGTACGGCCTGAAGCCCACGCCCTGGACCACGCCCCGGACCACGACCCGCCGGCGCTGCACGGCCTCCATCAGCGGGTGGGTGCCGCGGCCGGGCGCGGGGGGAGCGGCTGGGCGGGGTCTCCGTGGTCGTGGCCGTGGTCGTGGTCCTCGCCGCCGTGGTCGTGGCCGGGGTCGGCGCCGCCGTGATCGTGGTCGTGGCCGCCGTGATGGTGGTCGGGGCCGCCGTGTACGTGCGGCGCGGTGGTCCGCTGCCGGGCCATGACCGGCGTGTGCACGGCTCCTCCCTCGCCGGCCGCCAGCGCCCGGTCCACGAGCAGCCCGGCTCCCTCACCGGTGCGCGCTGAGGTCAGGACCACCTCCACCCCGGGGTTGACCTGCTGGACGTGGGCGCGGAAGGCGGCCTCGTCGAACTCCACGGCCTGCGCGATGTCGGTCTTGGTGACCACCACCAGCTGGGCCAGGCCGAACGCCGTGGGGTACTTCAACGGCTTGTCCTCGCCCTCCGTCACGGAGGCCAGGACCACGCGCAGTGACTCGCCGAGGTCGTAGGAGGCCGGGCAGACGAGGTTCCCGACGTTCTCCACGAACAGCAGCCGGGTCTCCTGCGGCAGCCAGCCGTCCAGGTGCCGGCCCAGCATCCCGGCCTCCAGGTGGCAGAGCCCGTCGGTGAGCACCTGCTTGACGGGTGCACCCGAACGCGCCAGCCGCACCGCGTCGTTCTCGGTGGCGAGGTCGGCGGTCAGGGCGGCGACGGCGATGCCCCGCTCCCTCGCCAGGCCGAGTTCACGCTCCAGCAGGGCCGTCTTCCCGCTGCCGGGGCTGGACAGCAGGTTCACCACCGTGGTGCCCCGGGCTGCCAGATCGGCCCGCAGGCTCTGCGCGAGCGAGTCGTTCTTGGCGAGGACCGCCTGCTTCAGGTCGACCACACGGCACATGGTTCAGCGCTCCTCGGGGATCGGTTCACGGGTGCGGGCGGCGAGGGCAGGAGCCGGGGCCGGGGCCGGGCCGACGGCTTCGGCCGGGCCCTCTTGCCAGCACACGTCGAGGATCTGCAGTTCGCGCCCGCTGATCAGTTCGACGCCGGTCGCACGGTCGCAGTGGGGGCAGGCCAGCCGCGGCGGCATGCCGACCGCCCAGTCCTGCGCACAGGAACCGCAGCGGGCGCGGGCGGCCACCGGTTCCGTGACGAGCTCCGCTCCTTCGAGGAGCGTTCCGGCACAGACGAGTTCGAAGCAGAAGGCGAGGGCGTCCGGGACGACCCCGGCCAGCTCCCCGACCTGGAGCCGGACCGAGGTGACCGTGCTCGCGCCGCCTGCCTCGGCCGCTTCCTGCACCTGGCTCACCACGGCCGTCGCGATCGACATCTCGTGCATGGGTCTCCGTCCTGCCGTGCCTCATTAGACCGGGCGGCGACGGACCGGGCGGTCGGGCACGCCGACGCGCCGCCGCCCCGTACGCCGTTCGGGCGCCGGGGCGGTTCCGGGCGGCAGGCCGCGGAGTCACATCCGCCGGATGCGCAGGTACCGCTTGAGGTCGGGGAGCGTCACCGCCAGGACGGCGGCGAGGGCGACGGCGGCGGCCGTGGCGCCGATGAGGGACTTGTTCACGGGATCCTCCTCAGGTGGCTGTGGCGTTGTGTTCCTCGTCGAGCGGCTCCGCGTCCGGTTGCCGGACCAGGTCGTGGACCATCCGTACGGCCTCCGGCACGGCGGCGGCCACCGGGGCGCTGAGACCCATTCCCTCGTCCACGCGGCCGGGTTCGCAGCCGACGACCCAGATGCGCCGGGGCGGGGTGCCGCCGGCGCCCTCGCACAGGGTGGCGAGCAGGGCGAGGACGGCGTCGGGCGACATGTGGTGCCCGTCGAGCACGGCGCTCTGCGGGGATACGGATCCGGGTTCGGGCGCCTCGATCAGGTACAGGGTGCCGGGGGCGCCGCCCCGGGCGGTGGCGTCGACCAGGACGAGCGTGTCGTACCCGTCGAGGAGCTGGTAGGCGAGGTGGACCCCGCGGACGCCGATGTCCGCGACCTCCACATGCGCGGGCAGCGGCCGGCCGGGCTCGCGGAGCTTTCGGACGGTCTCGACGCCGAATCCGTCGTCGCCGAGGAAGACGTTCCCGATGCCGGCGACCAGGGTCGAGCCTCTCACGCGTCCTCCAGCGGGGTGACCTCATCGGGCTGGAAGTACAGGAAGCGGCCCTGCTCCCGGCGGATGTCGGCACCCGGATCCCCTTCGACGGTGACCGCGAGGTGCACGCCGCCGTCGACGTCGTGGAGGACGGCCTCGACCCGGGCGCTGCACCCTTGGAGGAACAGGTCCTGGGCGTCGCTGCGGCGCAGGCCCGGCCGCAGCAGGACGCGGCTGCCCGGACCGACCGGGGTGCCGTCGACGAGGATCCGGTCCCGCGAGGGGTCGGCGGTGTCGTCGCGGGCCGGGTCCCACCAGGGGGTGTCCTGCCGGAACACGGTGTCGTCGTGCGGGAGTTCCCCGGGGGGAGGGGCCGTCGGCGACGCCGGTCCGGTGATCTCGCGCAGGGCCCGGACCGCGCCGTGCAGGCGTTCCAGCACCTCGGGAGGCATGGAGTCGGCGAGGTCGATCACGGCGGCGGCACGGGGGTCGGTGCCGCGGGCCTCGCGCTTCTCCTGGTCGGTGAGGGCCGCCGTGCGCAGCGCGAGGATCTCGTCGATCTCGGTGGCGTCGTACATGGCCCCGGCGCTCTCGGGGGCGATCGCGGGGTGGTCCTCCAGGATGATCGGAGAGGACAGGACCACGTCGGCGCGGCCGTTCTCCCCGGCGAGGACCGGCCAGGTGTGCTGGTTGGCGCAGGCGGCGACCACGCCCTTGGCCCATTCGGGCGGGTCGGTCATCGAAAGGAAGGATCCGGCGTCCAGGCAGAGCAGGAGGTGGGCGGCGACGAGCGCGCGCGGGATCGCCTCCTCGCGGTCGGCTCGCCCGGCCGCCTCGGCCTTCGGATCCCAGGCACTGGTGTTCTCCACCACGGCGGTGAGCTTCAACGCCCGGTACGGCAGGGTCAGTTCCTCGGCCCGCAGCCGCACCACCCCGTCGATCCGCTCGGTGCGACGCACCACGCGGCCGACGCTGCGCCCGGCCGCGTCCAGGACGGGCTCGGTCTCCTCGCGGGCCGGCCGGGCGAAGGGCAGGCAGACCTCGCCCGCCTCCAGTTCGGCGACGCGCACGCTCATCTCGACCCGCTCCTCGGTTCCCTCGTCCCAGGGGACCAGCACCCGGTCGGGCAGGTGGAGTTCGGCCACGGCCGCGAACGTGCCGTCCTCGCGGGCCTCTTCGACGGTGCGCCGCTGTGCGTGCAGGAAGCGCGCCTCGACGTGGACGGTGGCGTCGCCCCTCGGCTCCATCACCAGTTCGGTCCGCTGGAAGCAGTGCTCGCCGTGGGCGGAGCCCCAGGCGGGCGGCACCAGCACTCCGAACTGCCAGCGCAGCCGGTTCTTCGCCGCAGAGGCCCGGTACGGGTACAGCACGTACCCCTCGAACAGGACGGCGTCGGCCACCTGCCGGACGGCGGCGAAGCGGGAGGCGGGCAGGGTCGTCGTGGTCACGGCGCCGTCCTTCCGGTGGCGGTGGCCCGCGGCAGTACGGCGCCCGCCCAGGCGGGGTCCGGGGAGGGGGCCGGGGGTCGTGGCGCGGTGGACTGCGCCGCGTCGAGCAGGGCCCGTACGGTCGCCTCCCAGGAGGCCAGCGCGTGCCGGGAGCGGTAGGCGAGGAGGTCCGCCATGGTGTCGCGGGGCAACCGCAGCCAGCCGCAGCCGGGGAAGTGCTGCTCGATCATCTCCCGCCACACCGCCACGGGCATCCGGTACGAGGCTTCGCGGTCCCAGGGAACGGGCTCCACGTGGAAGCCCCCGGCTCCGGTGAAGGCGGTGCCGGAGAACAGCATCAGCAACGGCGCCTCGCCCTCGTCCAGGGCGCTGAGGTAGCGGCCGGCGGCGATGTCCATGTCGTAGGTGCACGGCACGACGACGTCGGTCTCGGTCTCCCCGGTGAAACCGGGCACCATCACGGCGACCTGGGCGAACTGGACGGGCTTCAGGGAGGTCCCCCAGCGGGAGCGGTCCCCGAACAGGTCCTGGAGCGCCTCGGCCTCGTCGGGTCCGTAGCCGCGCCGGGCCGGTTCGATCCGCAGTTGGCAGCGCAGCGCGAGGGCGTGGACGCGGGTGCCCTCGGAGGCGGTGATGCGCAGCCGGAAGACGAGGGTGGGGCCCGCGGCGTAGGGGTCGGCGCGCACCCCGGTGCAGGTGAAGGTGAAGTCCGTCATGGTTTCAGCTCCCCTCCCGCGCGGTGCCCGCCGGTGCGGCCGCCACCTTGGCGCGCCGCTCGACCTGCTCGAAGAAGGTCCGCAGGGCGGCGCGGGCCTCGGCTCCCCCGTCGAAGCCCTGCCACAGCAACCGCATCCGCCCGACCAGCTCGTAGCAGATGTCGATGGGCACCAGGTAGCACGCGGTGCGGCCCTCGGAGCGGCGCAGCAGCAGCGCCTCCACGTCGGGTTCGAGGAGCTCGGCCAGCCGGCCGGCGCCGAGTACGCTCTGCCAGGTCTGCGGGTCGAGTTCGCTCTCGGTGGCGCCTGCGGGGCTCGGGTAGAGGGCGACGAGTCGGTCGAGTGCGGCGTTGCGGAAGAAGAACGCGACGCCGACGGGGATCTGGAGGAGGTCCCACGCCGTGTCGTCGAGCCGGTGTCCGGGGTCGGCGAGGTAGCGGTCCGGTACGGTGCGGAACCGTCCCGCCCCCGCGCCCGGCCGGTCGAACAGCAGGGCGCAGGGGGTGCAGGCGCAGACCAGGGCCCGCTTCTCGGTCTCCACGAGGTGGCGGTGGCCGTCCTCCGGCACCACCACCCCGCACAGTTCGCAGGTCTCCGGGCGGGGCGTGCGGGGGCCGGTGAAGCGCCGCAGGCCGCGGCGCGGGACGTCCGGGCGCACGGCCGCAGGGGCCCGTCCGTGGGAGGCGCTCACGGCACGCGCACCGGGCTCTGCGGGCGGCTGCCGATCTGGAGCAGCGGCGCGGGCGGCCGGCCCTCCTCCAGTTCGACGGCGCTCACCTCGGGGGCGAAGCAGGCGAGGGCGTCCTCGACGGCCTGCCGCGCCGCACCGGCGTCGCCGCTGCCGCAGCCGCAGCCGCCGCTCGGGGCGGCCCGCAGCTGCAGGGTGCCGGAGGCCGGGTCGAAGCCGACGAGTTCGAGGGGGTCCCGTACGGACTTCAGGGCGCGGCCGATCCGGGTGTGCACGTCCTCGGGGTTCAGGTCGTGCAGGGCGAGGAGCCCCGCGACCAGGTCGTCGTCGAGCATCGCGGTGAGGGCGCCCTGGCCGGCCGGGCCCTCGCCAAGCCGTTCCACGATGCGGGCGAGGCCCGCGCCGTAGAAGTCCATGAGCACGCGGACCAGTTCCTCGGCGCCCGCGCACGCCTCCCGGTCGCCGGTGGCGGCCAGCCGTTCGAGGACCTCGTCGACCCGCCGGCCCGCCTGCCGTGCGTCGGTGACCGCCGCGCTCATCCGCCCAGTCCGCTCAGGCCGGTGGGCACGTGCATCTGCTTGACCGTCTGGCCGCCGCCCACGTACATGTGGACGCCGCAGGGCAGACAGGGGTCGAAGCTGCGCACGGTGCGCATGATGTCGATGCCCTTGAAGTTCTCCGGGGGGTTCTCCTCGAAGATCGGGGTGTTCTGCACGGCGTCCTCGTACGGTCCGGGGGTTCCGTAGGTGTCGCGGGTGCTCGCGTTCCACGGGGTCGGCGGGTAGGGGTGGTAGTTGGCGATCTTCCCGTCGCGGATGACCATGTGGTGCGAGAGGACGCCGCGCACGGCCTCGGTGAAGCCGACGCCGATGGACTCGTCCGGCACCTCGAACTTCTCCCAGGTCTGGGTGCGACCGGCGCGGACCTCTTCCAGGCCCATCTCGGCGCAGTGCAGCGCGATGGCCGCCGCGTACGCCTGGAAGTAGGTGCGGGCGCGGTTGCGTTCCAGCGCGTTGCTCCACCGCGGGATCTTCCACTCGAAGGTGGTCTCCGGCTTGGTCATCGTGCGGGGCAGGTTGATCACGACGCTGTGGCCCGTGGCCTTGACGTAGCCGACGTCGACGAGCCCGGACAGGGCGGTGGACCAGAGGCGGGCGATGGGGCCGCCGCCGGTGTCGAGCGCGAGGTGCTCGGTGCCGTCGAACCAGCGGGGCGACATCACCCAGCTGTACTTGTCGTCGAAGTTGCGCTTCTGCGGGACGGGGATGGTGTGCTGGTTCCAGGGGTGGCGGGGGTCGACCGGGTTGCCGAGCGGATCGTTGCGGACGAACTGCTCCTGGCCGGCCCAGTCGTCGTAGTAGGAGCTGCCCAGCAGGATGCGGATGCCCAGGTTGATCTTGGTCAGGTCGTTGGTGACGAGTTTGCCGTCGACGATGATGCCGGGGGTGACGAACATCCGCCGTCCCCAGTCGCTCATGTTGGCGTAGGTGAAGTCGCAGTACTCGGGGTCGTTGAGCGCGCCCCAGCAGCCCAGGAGGACCCGGCGGCGGCCGACCTCCTCGTATCCGGGCAGGGCCTCGTAGAAGAAGTCGAAGAGGTCGTCGTGCAGGGGTACGACGCGCTTCATGAACTCGACGTACTTCATGAGGCGGCTGAGGTAGTCGGTGAAGAGCTGGACGGAGGCGATGGTGCCGACGCCGCCCGGATAGAGGGTGGAGGGGTGCACGTGGCGGCCCTCCATCAGGCAGAACATCTCGCGCGTGTAGCGGCTGACCTGGAGGGCCTCGCGGTAGAACTCGCCCTCGATGGGGTTGAGGGAGCGCATGATGTCCGCGATGGTGCGGTAGCCGTGGTCGCCGGCGTGCGGGGCCTCGGTGCGCTCGGCGAGCTCCAGGACTCCCGGGTTGGTCTCGCGGACCATCTTCTCGCAGTAGTCGACCCCGACCAGGTTCTCCTGGAAGATGTTGTGGTCGAACATGTACTCCGCCGACTCGCCCAGGTTGATGATCCACTCGGCGAGGTGGGGCGGCTTGACCCCGTAGGCCATGTTCTGCGTGTAGACGGAGCAGGTGGCGTGGTTGTCACCGCAGATGCCGCAGATGCGGCTGGTGATGAAGTGCGCGTCGCGTGGGTCCTTGCCGCGCATGAAGACGCTGTAGCCGCGGAAGACCGACGAGGTGCTGTAGCACTCGGCGACCCGTTTCTGCTTGAAGTCGATCTTCGTGTGGATGCCGAGACTGCCCACGATCCTCGTGATCGGGTCCCAGGCCATCTCCACCAGGCCGCTGCCGTCACCGGCCGCCTTCGTCTTCGGTGCCATTTTGTCTGCCGTGACCCTTCTTGGAGGCGCGAGCTGGACGTTCTTGGAAGCGGGACGGCGGCCCGGCCGGGGGGGGTGCCGGGCCGGATCACGTCACCAGGGCGGGCGGTAGCCGGTGGTCAGCCGCTCGCCGGTGTGGCGCCACTTGGGCTCCTGGTCCACGGTGTGCGCGGTGATCGAGCGGAGCTTGCGGACGACCTTCCCGTAGACCCCGCTGGCGGCGCTGGAGACCGTGGCGCCGGGAGGCTCGTCCATGAACGGCATGAACTTGTCGGGGAAGCCGGGCATCGTGCAGGCGATGCAGATGCCGCCCACGTTCGGGCAGCCGCCGATGCCGTTCATCCAGCCGCGCTTGGGGACGTTGCACTTGACGACGGGCCCCCAGCAGCCGACCTTGACCAGGCACTTGGGCGAGTCGTACGTCTCGGCGAACTGGCCCTGCTCGTAGTAGCCGGCCCGGTCGCAGCCCTCGTGGACGGTGGCACCGAACAACCAGGTGGGGCGCAGTTTGTCGTCGAGGGGGATCATCGGGGCGGAGCCGGCGGCCTGGTAGAGCAGGTAGGTCAGGGTCTCCGAGAAGTTGTCCGGCTGGATCGGGCAGCCCGGCACGCACACGATCGGAATGCCGGCATGCGACTTCCAGTCCCAGCCCAGGTAGTCGGGGACTCCCATGGCGCCGGTCGGGTTGCCCTCCATCGCGTGGATGCCGCCGTACGTGGCGCAGGTGCCGATCGCGACGACGGCGAGGGCCTTGGGCGCCAGGCGGTCGATCCACTCGCTGGTGGTGATGGGCTGGCCGGTCTCCGGGTTGTCACCGAAGCCGCACCAGTAGCCCTCGGGCTTGATGTTCTCGTTGGGGATCGAGCCTTCGACGACGAGCACGAAGGGGTCGATCTCGCCGCGTTCCCCCTTGAAGAACCATTCGATGAACGTGTCCGCGCCGCCGACCGGACCGCACTCGAAGTCGATGAGCGGCCAGTGCACGGCGATTTTGGGCAGGCCGGGGAGGACGCCCATGACGATTTCCTCGATGCTGGGCTGCATCGCCGCCGTCAGGGACACGGAGTCGCCGTCGCAGCTCAGTCCGGCATTGATCCAGAGGATGTGGATCGGGGGGTCCTCTACCGTGCTCGGCATGGGTGCACCCATGAGGATCGCTCCTTCGGGAGGGATGCGGGGGGGGACGAACGGGAGGTGCGGGGTGGCGGACGGGGTTCCGCGCGGTGGCCCCACCCTTCTTGCTAGCAGTCGGCCGGGCCCGACGCCCTGTCATGTGCGGCCGGTCCAGTGATCCTGGCGCGGCGGTGGGGCGGCGGTGCGGTCCGCCGGCCGGGCACGGCTTGCGCCAGGTGCGGCGGGGTGCACCCGGGCGTTTCCTTGCGGACGAAGGCGCGGCGCAGCGCGTGGTAGGGGGCCCCGGGGTCGAAGAAGGTCTCGCGCATCCGGGCCAGCTCGGCCTCCCGGTAGGCGGCGAGCGGCCTGACGGACTCGTCCACGTCCCGCTGCGTCTTCTTGCCGGCGATGCGGTACCGCGTGGCGGAGGCGTTCGCCAGGCGGGCGGCGAGGCGGGCGGTCTCCCCGGCGAAGTCCTGCGGGGCGCAGGTGATCGTACGGTCGGCCAGCCCGAGCCGCCGGGCGGCGGCGGCGCAGACCGGCATGGCCTCGGACATGAGGCGGTGGGCGAAGGCGGCCCCGGTGCGGCGGGGCAGGGTGTACGTCCAGTACTCCGAGCCGTACAGGCCCATCAGCCGGTAGTGCGGGTTGAGTACCGCTCCGGAGCGGCACCAGACCTCGTCCGCGGCGAGCGCGAGCATGGCACCGCCTGCGGCCGCGTTGCCGCCGAGGGCGGCGACGACCAGCCGGTCGGTGGTCGTCAGCACGGCCTCGACGAGGTCGTCCATGGCATTGATGTTGGCCCAGGACTCCGCGGCGGGGTCGGCGGCGGCCTCGATGACGCCGAGGTGGATGCCGTTGGAGAAGAAGTCGCGGCCGCCGCCCAGGACCAGGACGGAGGTCGGGCGGGAGCAGGCCTCGCGGTAGGCGGCGAGCAAGCGCCGGCAGTGCGTGGTGCTCATGGCGCCACCGGGGAAGGAGAACGACAGGAAGCCGACGCCGCCCTGTTCGCGGTAGCCGATGTCCGACCAGGTGCGCCGGGCCGGGCCGGCGTCGGCGTCCAGCGGGGCAGGCAGTTCCGGCAGCGGCGGCAGGGACCGCAGCCGGTCGCCGAGGGCGAGGACCGCGGGGAGTTTCACGGGGGCGGCTTCCCCGGGGGCCCGCCGGGCCCGCAGCTCGGGGATCCACACGGCCCCGTCGACGGTGGCGCGGCAGACGGCGCCCGCGCGGGTGGCCAGGAGCTCCCCGGGCCGCCCGCGCAGCGAGTCCTCGGGATGCCCGCCGTGCAGGTACCACTCGGCCCCGAGCAGCTCGTCCAGGACGCCGGGGCGGGAGTCGGCGGCGCGCAGGGTGCGCACGACGCGTTCGGTGGGGTCCTGGTTCCAGTCGATCCGGCGCAGCTCCTGGCGCAGGTAGGGCCGGGCCCGGCCGGGGCCCTGGGGCTGGGGGACGTGGGTGCCGGAGGCGAAGCGTTCGACGGCTGCGAGTACGGCGGTGAGGGCCGCGTCGGCGATCTCGCCGCGGTAGGCCTCGCTCTTGCCGACCGGGGGCAGCGGGCAGTCGGCGAAGGCCCAGACGTCGCCCGCGTCCATCTCCGCCTCGGCTTGGAGGACGGTGACGCCCCATCGCGTGGTGCCTTCGCCGATGGCCCAGTCGAGTGAGGAGGGGCCCCGGTCGCCTACGGGGCCGGGGTGCACGATCAGGCAGGTGCGGGTGGACCAGACCTCCGCCGGGATGGCCGTGGTGAGCATCGGGGCGAGGACGAGGTCCGGCTGGTGGCGCTCGACGGCCTCGGCGAAGGAGGTCCCGGGCAGGACGAGTTCCACGGCCACGCTGTGGCCGTGCTCCCTCAGCTCAGCGTGGACACGCTGGGTGAGGCTGTTGAACGCGCTGGCGGCGAGCAGGATGTGCACGTGGTCTCCCATGCGTCCGGACCCTCGGCCTTCGGCAGCCGGAGCAGGCCGGGCCGGGCCGGAGGCGATCGTCGGCCACGGCGGTCCGCGCGGCGGCGAGGCCTACGGGGGTGTCACCCGGACGTGGCGCCTTCGGCGGCCACCTGGTGGAGGGAGTGGGGGCCGTACGGATGCGGCCGGTCCCGGCTGCGGACGGGCCCCCTGGCGGCCCCGCGCATCGACGCTGGACCCGGCCGCGCCGGCCGACGAGCTGGAGCGGGTGGCGCGCCTCGGCGGCCGAGCCACCCGCGCTCAGCCGCCCTCCGCGGCTGCGGCGACCGGCCGGAGCCGCAGGTGCCGCGGGGGTGCGGCCAGGTGGGCCGAGAGGTCCGGAAGCGGCGGTGGGGCCTCGCCCCGGGTGAACCAGAGCAGGACGTCCTCACCGGTGCGGACGGGCAGCGCGGGGAAGTCGTTCTCCGCGTGCTCGGTGCGATGGACCCCCGCGGGCGGAGCCCCGGCGGCCGCGAGCGCCGGCCGGAGGCGGTGCTCGAAGTACCCGGCGAAGGCGGCGGCGTCCCGCGGGTGGCAGAGGGTCACCGTCACCGGCGCGGCTCCTGCCGGGGCGGTGAAGCCGGGACCCCGCAGCAGGAGCACGTCGTCCGAGTCGAGCATGGTGGCGTTGGCCCGGTCGCGGTGCTCCTGCCAGACGGGCCCGGAGTAGAAGGCGTGCAGCGAGTGGTACCGCTGCTCCATGTCGGGGAAGCCCCGCAGCCAGACGAAGCGGTCCGGGTCGTCCATGTCCCGGAACCGGCCGCCCAGCGTGATCCCCACTGCCTGCTGCCCGGTCACGAACTCCCGCTCGAAGAGCTCGACGAGCGTGTCCCGGGCGCCGGGGCGGAGGGTGTACTGCCGCAGTTCGACGATCATGCGCGGCAGGCTAGCTCTCCTCCCCTGACACCTCCTGTCAGTGGATCGGTCTTGCCGGTGGGTCGGCTCAGCAGCCGGGCGCGCCCGTGCCGCCGCGCTGCGGCAGGCTCAGGTTGGGGGCGGAGTTGGGCCAGGTCAGGGTGACCGTCTTCGTCGTTCCGTCCGGATTGAGCTGGACGATGGGGGCGGGCTTGCCGACCGGATTGCCGTCGGCGCCGAAGGAGAGCCAGCCGCTGGCGCCGGGGAGCATCTGCGCGCAGTAGAACTGGTGCAGGATGCCCGTCTCCAGGCCCGGGTTCTTCAGGCCGGCCTCATCGTGCCGGGCGGCACTGATCGCGGCCACGGCGGCGTCGTGCGTCAGCATCGCCTGCCCGCTCGCCAGGTCGGCGGGGTCGAAGGACAGCGCCTCCACGTTCCCCTGGGCGGCCAGGGGCTGCTTCGTGCACGGATCGGGCCGCCCGGTGAACGCCGACCAGAACTGGTCGTAATTGCGCTTGGCGTCCGACCCGGGGCATTCGGTGCCCCATTCGTCGGGGCTGGCCAGTGCGGTGTACGCGACCGTGACCCGGCCGGAGGCCACACCTGCCAGCACCGCGTCGTCGCGGATGGCCTCCGAGGCGTCGTCCCCGACGAGGATGCGCAGTTGGGGGATGCCGCAGGGGGCGCCCTGCACCCAGTTCTGGATGAATGCCCCGAGGTCGCGGCCGCGTCCGGCGAAGTAGACCACGGACGGCGCCGCCTGGCAGAGGTTGGCGTGCATCAGGTTGAACTGCTGGATCAGGTAGTCCTGGCGGCCCGCGCCGCTGGTCAGGCTGCGCGGCGAGGTGTACGGCAGCACCGTCACGGTCCGGCCCGGTGCCTGGAAGCGGGTCTTGGCCTCCGCCGCCAGTGTGGCCGTGTAGTCGTCGCCGGCGACGCTGTCGGCCACCACGGCGACCGAGGAGACGGCCGGGCGCAGCCCGGACACGTACTGGTTGGCCGCGATCACGGAGTCCGAGTTGGTGGGCGAGACCCGGAACATGTCGGGGATCGGGCGCTTGCCCGCGGGATCCGCGGGGTCCAGGTTCATCGAGTTGCCCGTGACCGTCGATCCGATCACGGGGATGTGCAGTTCGGCGGAGATCGCGGCGGCGGCCTGCCGGGTCTGCTCGGTGCTCTGGCCGAGGCCGACGACCGCCGAGATGTGTTCGGAGGCCGCGTGTTTCTTCACGCGGTTCACCGCCTCCCGCCAGGAGCCGTACTGGCTGCCCATGTTGGCCAGGTACAGCTTGACCCCGGGGGTGCTGCCGTACGCCGCCGTGTTGTTGGCGCGCCACACGGCGGCCACGGCTCCCTCGATGTTGGGGTAGAGCGAGTCGTAGGTCAGGGAGTCCACGTCGGCGACCGGCGAGAAGTTGAGCATCATCACCACGCTGGTGGAGGGCCCCCGCACCGCCTCGTTGGACTTCCGGACCGTCTCCTCCAGCCGGCGCATGCGGGCGGGCTCGCCCTTGGTGAAGGCCGTGCTGTCGAGGTTGACCCCGACGCACGCGGAGGGGGAGCCGGCGGCGGTCATCCCGGCCCCGCAGGAGAGGGCGGGCGGGAACAGCACCGGGTAGGCCCGTATCCCTCCCAGCACGGCACCGGTCAGGACGGCGAGGACGGCGATCAGCGACAGCACCGGATGGCGGCGCAGCCGGCCGAACCGGGGGTTGCGGACACCTGCGGACATGAACACTCCTAGCGGTACAGCGGTACGCCCGGCACGCCGGCGGCGTGGCCCGGCACGGTCACCGACAAGGTCAGGCGAAGAGCGCGCCCGCCTGCTGGAGGGCGCTGACATCCAGCAGTCGGGAGTTGTGGGAGAGGCGTTCGAAGCCCTCCTCGATCTGCGCGTCCCAGCGCCGGTTGTGCTCGGTGAGCGGATCGTTGTAGAGCCACAGCAGGGCCAGGAGTTTGGCCGTGGCCACGGACACGACGTCCCGGCCGCTCTCCTCGATCCCGGTCAGGAGCAGGGCGTACGCCTCCTGCGCGGACCGCTCCTGGACCAGGCGGCACGGAGCGGACGCCAGGTAGTCCAGGAGGCGGACCCAGGCGCGGTGGTCCCGGTCGAAGCGGCCCGCCAGCGCTTCGGCCACGGCGGAGAACCGGCCGAGGGCCAGGTCGTAGAAGAGCTGCTGCTCCTCCCTGGCCGCCGTCCCGGAGCCGTTGAGGGAGCCGGTGAGTGAGGCGAGGGCCCGCGCCTGGCCGGTGAACACCCGGTCCCAGGGCTCCGGGGCGGGCGGCGCGTCGGGGGTGGCGGCGGGCGCCTCGGCGGGCGCGGCCGAGGAGAGGGCGGTGAGCAGGCAGCGGCTCAGCCAGGGGTGCAGGACGGGCGGTCTGTCGGCCTCGCCCCAGCCGACCTCCCGGATACGCGAGGGCCGGTGGAAGAAGGTGCTGACCCACAGGTTGCGGCGTAACAGTTCCAGGCTGCGGGGCAGGTCGGCCACTTCCACCGGTACCCGCGGATCGTCGGCGGTGCGCATGTCGGCCAGGTAGGCCGCCGCGAGGACGACGGGCGGCGGGGCGCCCGGGCGCATGCCGGGCGCGGCCAGCCCCTCGGGGAGGCAGGCCTCCAGGGCGTGCGACCACAGCGGTCTGCCGTCCGTGCCGAAGGCGGCGGACAGGGGTCTTTCGCGTACGGCGGCGTCCGCGTCCGGCGGGGTGCTCTCCCGCTGGTCCTGGAGGGCGATGGCGGCGCCCCAGTGGCCGCCGGTGAGGGCGTGGGTCACGGACGCCGGCAGGGCCGGAACGAGGGCCGCGGCGTCGTCGGTGACGTACGAGACGTGCTCCTCGGACATCGGGTCGAGCCACACCGGATACCAGTAGTGCGCCGCCGAGGCCGGATCGGGCCCGCCGGCCCGCTCCTCCTCCCGGGTCCACCGCATCCGGGTGGCGCGCGAGAAGAGGGGCACGCGGCGCTGCGGGGTGTCCGCGAGCGGGGTGGTGCGCCACGGCTCGCACCAGCGGGTGGTCCACTCCGGCTGCCACTGGTCGCACGCCGCCAGCACGACGAGCGGATCGGCGGCGGCGCCCGGCTCGCTCTGGCCGTTGCGGATGCGCGCGGCGACGAGGGCGGTGAGGAAGCGCCGCCCGGCGGGGGTCTGGGCGCCGTCCACGAGGAGGACCCAGGCATGGTCGTGGCGGCCGCGGTCGCCGCGCCCGGCCGGCACCTCGCACGAGCAGGAGGACCGCAGTGCGGGATGGCGTTCCGCCTGGTCCTTCGCGTCGGCGAGGAAGGCCGCCAGCAGCGGCCCCACGGCCGCCGACCGCGAGGCGGAGCTCAGCCGGATCAGGGCGTCCACGGATCCGGCGGCCTCCGCCTCCGGTATGCCGACGTGCCAGCGCAGCGCGTCGCGCAGCCCCCACCGGGCGGTGCTCTGCAGCAGCGAGCCGATCACCGGGCGGGCCCCGTCGCGTACGGCCGCGACCACTTCCCGGGCCTGCCCCGACACCAGCGGACTGAGCGCGCCGGTCGCCACGATGTCCATCGTGGCGTCCACGGCCTCTTCCAGCCGGCTGGCGAACCTGCCCCGGCGGGTGCCGCGCGTGTACTCCTGGATGAGTCCCCTGATCTGGTCCGTGGCGCGGGCGCGGTCCGGCTCCAGGTTCTCGTTCAGGGCCAGCAGCCCGAGCCCGAAGCGGTGGAAGACCGGGCTGCGGCGCAGCGTGTCCCAGCCTCGCATCATCTGGAAGGCCACGAGGGCGGCCGCGGACACCGGGTCCAGCGGGTTCTCGTGGAAATCGAGATGGGCGTGCACCACCGTGGACCCGCACCCCTGCGACAGGGCACGCAGCATGCTCGTCTTGCCCGACTGCCGCGGACCGAGCAGCGCCACCACGGGCTGGAGCTGGTCCGGATACCGCCAGATCATGTGCCGAAGAAAAGCGTCGGTCCCCTGCGCCCGACTCGTCTCCCCCGTTGCGTTCACCATTCCCCGCCCCCCAACCCGGCTGCGACGCACGCGCCGACGACACGGAAGGTAACACCGGGAGGACCGGGAGCGACGGGGATCCCCGGATCTTCTGCACCTCACTTCCGACGCCGCGTCAGATGTGCCGGAGCCGTCCGCCGGGGCGGCGGGTGCGCACCCGCCTCGGAGCCCGTTCACCGATCTTGAGCGGCTATTCTGCATCCGCCCCGGCGCGCAGCCGGACGGCCCGCACCGGACGAGATGGAGCCCCCGATGGACGTGCAGCACTTCGAGCGGATCACCGCCTTCATCGAGGCGCGGCTCACCCCGGTGTTCGACGAGGGCACCGGCAGCGAACGCGGCTTCGCGATGGACGACACCTCCCGTGCGCTGCGCGCGCTGCGCAACGCGGTGCTGGAGGCATCGGCGGTCAAGGGGCTCATCGAGCAGCGGGCCACCGCGGAGCCTTCGCTGCGCCGGGTCATCGACCAGTCGGTGGAGCACCACTGGGACGTGCTGCGGGGCATCGCCCGGCAGTGGGAGGACCACGGGGACTTCGTACGCGAGTTCAAGCGCCACGCGTGGGAGCTCGACGAGGCGCTGAGCACCCCGGCCGCGTCCGAGGGCTGACCTGCGCGGGCTCCCGGGGCGACACTGGGGGTGGTACCGGCTGCCGGGGGCGGAGGTGACGTCGATGAACGGGTCGATCCGCATCGGACGTGTGGTCGGGGTGCCGCTGCGGATGCACTGGAGCGTGCCGCTCCTGGTGGTCTTCTTCGCGTACGGTCTCGGCCGCCGGACGCTGCCTGTGTGGACCCCCGGGCAGTCGGACACGGTCTACACCCTCGCCAGTGCCGTGGGCGCCGTCCTGCTCATGGGGAGCCTGCTGCTGCATGAGGCCGCCCACGCCGCGACCGCCCTCAGGAAGAAGATCTCCGTCCAGGACGTGACCCTGTGGGCGCTGGGCGGCATGACGCGGATGGGACGGCCGCAGAACGCCTCGGCGGCCTTCGCGGTGGCGGTCAGCGGGCCCCTCACCAGCCTGGTGACCGGCGGGGCCGCGCTCGGCGCGGGGATCGCGCTGCACCCCCTGTCCGGCTGGGCGGTGCCGGCCGCGGTGCTGGTGTGGCTCGGCTGGACGAACCTGTTCCTCGGCGTCTTCAACCTGCTGCCCGCCGCCCCGCTCGACGGGGGCAGGGTGCTGCAGGCGCTGCTGTGGTGGCGTACGGGCGACCGTGAGCGGGCGGACCGGGCGGCCTCCCGCAGCGGGCAGGTGGTGGGCGTACTGCTGGCCGGCTTCGGCTGGGTCACCTTCCTGCGTGGCTCCTCGGGCGGGCTGTGGCTCGTCTTCGTCGGCCTCTTCATCACGGTCGTCGCCGGTGCGGAACGGCAGAACGCCGTCCTGCGCACGGCGCTGGAGGGAGTGCGGGTCGCCGACGCGATGACCGCTCCCGTGGTCTCGGGCGCCGATTGGCTGAGCGTGCGGCGCTTCATCGACGAGGTGGCCGTGGAGTCACGGCACTCCCTGGTGCCGCTGCTCGATTTCGAGGGGCGGCCCAGCGGGATCGTGCACCTGCGCAGGCTGGCGGCCGTCCCGGAGGGACAGCGCGAGACGCTGCGCGTACGGGACCTGGCGACCCCGCTGGCGCGGTGCGCCGTGGCCGGCCCGCAGGAACTGCTCGCCGAGGCCCTGGACCGGCTGCGCCCGGGAGCCGGGCTGCCGTTCCTGGTGGTGGACGGGGGCCTGCTGGTGGGGATCGTCACCGGGAAGGACATCTCCCGGATGATGCGGCGGCACACCCTCGGCGGCGGACGCGGCCCCGGCTGAGCCAGCGGCCGGGCGCCGGTGGCGGGACAATGGCTGTGGGCTGTGGGACGCCTGCCGGTTCCTGCAGAGAGGCGGGTCTGTGCGATGCCGTACGTGGCCGTGAGCGCCTTGAGCCATCCCGGGCTCCTGCGCGAGCAGAACGAGGACAGCCTCGTGATCGGGCCGTGGACGCTGTGCGCCACGGTGACCCAGAACCCGCAGACGTTCGTCTTCCCGCTCGGTGTACCGCTCGTGGTCGCGGTCGCCGACGGCATCGGCGGACAGCCGGCCGGGGAGGTGGCCAGCGCCCTTGTCGTACGGCAACTGGCGGCGCTCGGGCCGTCCTTGGACAGCGAGGGTGCCGTCCAGGAGGCGCTCGCCGTATGCAACCACGCGGTGTTCGCGGCCGCGGACAGCGATCCGGAGCTGGCGACCATGGGGACCACGGTCGCGGGCACCGTCGTACTCCCCGAGTCGCTGATCGCCTTCAACGTGGGCGACAGCAGGGTGCTCGACGCGAGCCGCGAGGGGCTCCGCCGGGTCAGCGTGGACGACAACCCGCCCCTGGAGCCGGGGCAGCGCACCACCTCGCTGCTCACCCAGGCGCTCGGCGGGGCCCGGCAGCCCGCCGGGATCACCCCGCACGTCACGACCCGGCCCCTCGCGGCGGGAGACCGCTACGTCGTGTGCACGGACGGGCTGACCGACACGGTGCCGGACGAGGAGCTGGACGAGCTGCTGCGGGTACACGACGACGGGAAGGCCGCCTTCGAGCTGTGGCGGGCCGCCATCGAGGCCGGCGGACCGGACAACATCACGCTCGCCGTCGTACGGATCAGCGCGGACTGACGTGCGCACCTGCACCGCTCGGCTACGGCCGGCGGCGCGGTTTGCCCGCCTTGCCGCTCCTGCCGGCTTGGCCGCCCTTGGCACCGCCCTTGCCCGCCTTGGCGCCGCCCTTGGCCCCCTGACCGCCCTTCGCTCCCCCGGCACCGCCTCGCGGGTTCTTGCCGGCCGGCTTGCCGACGGGCTCCGGGCGCTTGCGCTGCTTCGGCTGCGGCGGGGTCGGCCCGCGGCCGCGGGTGCTGTTGACCGTCCGGCCGCGGACGATCCCGATGAACTCCTCCACCAGGTCGGTGGTTTCGTCCTCGCGCCAGGACAGCGCGACGCGGGATGCGGGGGCGTCGGTGACCGGCCGGTACGTGAGGTCCCTGCGGTGGTGCAGGCGGGCGAGGGACTGCGGGACGACGAGGACGCCCACTCCGGCCGCCACCAGTTCGACGGCGTCCGCCGTGGTCTCGGGGCGCTCGATCGCGGGCAGGCCGGGCAGCTGCTCCCAGGCGAGGGTGTCGTCTAGGGGGTGCAGCACGATCTCGTCGGCCAGGTCCTCCGTGGTGATCTCCTCGACCGCCGCGACGAGGTGGTCCTTCGGGACCACGACGACCGTGGTCTCGGTGTAGAGGGGGATGGCGCTCAGGCCGGTGCGGTCCATCGGCAGCCGCACGAGACCCGCATCGGCGCCGTTGTCCCGCAGGACACCGGGAGCCTCCCCGGCGGTGACCTGGAGGAGGGCCAGCGGGGTGTCCGGCAGGCGCTCGTTCCAGACGCGCACCCACTTGCCCGGCGTCACGCCCGGGACGTACGCGAGCCGGAACGGAGGAGCCGGCGGAGCGGGAGGAGATGCGGGGGATGCTTCCGAGCCTGTCACCCGGCCAGGTTACCGGCCGTGGTCAGGAGTAGCGCACATGCTCGATATCCTTGACCCATGACGTCGCACAAGACCACCCAGACCATGAAGCCCGCCACCGCGGCGAAGAAGCTGGGTGTGTACCTAGAGGCCACCCCCGCGGAGTTCCAGGAGGGCACCGTCTCCCGCGCCGAGCTGAACGCGCTCCAGGTCGACCCGCCCGCGTGGCTCCAGGAACTGCGGCGCAACGGCCCGCACCCCCGTCCGGTGGTCGCGGCCAAGCTCGGCGTCTCCATCGCCGGTCTCGCCCGGGGCGGGGTCACCGAGGCGCTCACCACCGAGCAGATCGAGGCGCTCAAGCAGGAGAACCCGGAGTGGCTGCAGAAGGAGCGCGCCACCCAGGCCGAGGTGCGCAAGGAAGCCGTGCGCATCAAGGAGAAGCAGGCCGAGCGCGCGGAGCGGCAGAGCCAGTAGGACCGGCGCACCGCCGGTGGCACCGGACGGCGCAGAGGCGACAGGGCGGGGCGACACGCCGGTAAAGCGGCAAAGCCGGAGAAGAAGGCGAAGATCGTCGGAATACGAGCTCTGCCGGACGGGCAGAGCTGCGGCGTGATCTCGCAATTCCTCGCCCTGTTCACGCGCCGCGCGGCCCGCGGCGCACTCGTCTTCTCAGCCGACTTCGACTCCACGACCCGATGGGTCGCCGGCCGCTCCTGGGCCTATCCCGACGGCGGCCCGGTCAATCCGGGCGACAACAAACTCGATCACCTCGTCGACGACCCCTCGTACAGCCGCACCGGCACGTTCCGGGCCACCCGGCGGCCGGACGGCAACTGGGACGCCGGGCTGCTGACCACGGAGGGCAGCGAAGAGGGCTTCATGCTCCGTGCCGAGGACGTCCTGGAAGCCCGAGTCCGGCTTCCCGAGGGGATGGGCGCCTGGCCCGCGATCTGGACCTGGCGGGACGGCGGCCAGGAGGTCGACGTCTTCGAGTACCACCCGGACAACCCGGACCTGCTGGAACTCTCCAACCACGTGCGGGGAGGCTCGCACCACTTCCGGGACGCCTCCGCCGTACAGCCGGGCGCCTGGGTCGACCTCAAGGTCAAGTTCGGTGCGAACTCGGTGGTCTGGTGGGTGAACGGCACCCGCGTCTTCGCCGACCGCAAAGGGGTCGGCCGGCGCTGGCGGGCATACCTCATCGTCAACCTGTCCGTGTGCGCGGGCCGCTACCACCCGGCTCCCGACCCGGACGTCTCCGAGCTCTCGTACCAGGTGTCGGACCTGAGCGTGTACCGCTGACCGGCGCCCCGCCGCGTACCGGCGGGGCGTAGCGGGTCACCGGAGCGTACGCACCCGCTGGTCCCGGAGCTCGTAGCGGGCGGCGACGACGGCCAGCCGACCGGCGGCTATCCGGTCGGCCAGGTCGGGTTCGGCGGCGAGCAGGCCCCGGGTGCGGCGGGCGTGCGCGTCGATGGTGGCGTCGACGCGCGCCGCGCCCTCCAGGCCGTGGTCGATGGAGGGCCGGATCCGTTCGGCGAGGTACTGGATGTGGGCGGGCAGCTGCTCGCCGGTCTCGTCCGCGTGGACGGCGGCGCCCACGGCCCCGCACGACTGGTGGCCGAGGACCAGTACCAGGGGGATGTCCAGTTCGAGGACCCCGTACGCGATGCTGCCGAGGACGGCTTCGTCCAGTACCTCGCCGGCCGAGCGGACGGTGAGCAGATCGCCGAGGCCCTGGTCGAAGACGAGCTCCGGGGGGACCCGGGAGTCGACGCAGCCCAGCACGACCGCGAAGGGGTGCTGGGACGTGGTGAGCTGGAGCCGTACCGACCGTGACTCGTGCGGGTGCTGCTGCCGGTAGGTGCGCCAGCGCCGGTTGCCCTCGGCGAGCCGACCCAGGGCCTGGTCCGGGGTGAGGGGGCGGTCGGCCGGGTACCCCGGCTCGGACCCGGCGTCCGGCGGCGCCGCGGAGGCGGGGAAGACGGAGCCGAGGGCGAGTACGGACCCGGCGGCCGCCGAGCCGGCCACGGCTGCGCGCAGCAGGCCGCGCCTACTGGGTGAAAGGGTGTGCGATGTCTGTGTGTTCGAATGCATCGCGGGACGGTATCCCGGCTGCGGGGCTGCGGGCCCCCGGCGCGGGGGAAATGGCCGGGAGCCCCTGGGATCCGGCCGGATCAAGACGCATGTCCCACGATGTGGACAGTGGGCGGCCCGGGGGGCGCCCGGCGGCCGGGGCCCCCGGCCCCCCCGGGGCGGCCCCCGCCCCGCCGCCCCGGGGGCGAGGGGGGCGCCCCCGGGCCCCGCGGCCACGGGGGGC
>NZ_JBEZBN010000078.1:0-26193 GCF_040647115.1 Streptomyces sp. NPDC044571 | reverse complement strand
ACCCCCCAGGTCATCCATGCGACAGAGGGGACACAGTCATACCGGGCCCGGAGGCCGGCGGCCCCATTGCAGGACCGCGAAAAACATAACGGGGGACGGCGGGTGATTGCCCGGACGGGCCGCGCCGAATGTCGCCGAAGCTGGCACAGTGGTAGGGGGAACGGTCCGGTTCCCCCACGCGTTGTTCAAGGGGACGAGAGGAGGAGAGCGCATGACATATGACCGGCTCGTGTGCGCGAACTGCGCGGCGCCCGTCAGTCAGGGCCGCTGCCCGGTGTGCCGGGCAAACCGGGAGCGCCTCCAGCAGGAAGGCCCCTTCGCCGGCCTGAACCCCATGGCGCTCATCGCGCTCCTGGTGGTCCTGGTGGCGGCTCTGGCCCTGGTGGCACAGCACACGGCGTAGCGCTCGCCGCCACGTCCCGATCATGTCTCGTTCATGACGCGGCGAAGGGCCCGGACACCTGAGGTGTCCGGGCCCTTCGCCGACTCTGCTCAAGCGGTTTAAGCGAGGTTTAAGCGGTCTGCTCCTGCTGCTTGCGCCAGCGGATGCCCGCCTCCAGGAAACCGTCGATGTCGCCGTCGAGCACGGCCGTCGGGTTGCCGACCTCGAACTCCGTCCGCAGGTCCTTCACCATCTGGTACGGGTGCAGGACGTAGGAGCGCATCTGGTTGCCCCAGGAGCTGCCGCCGTCCTTGAGGGCGTCCATCTTGGCCTGCTCCTCCTGGCGGCGCCGCTCCAGCAGCTTGGCCTGGAGGACGTTCATGGCGCTGGCCTTGTTCTGGATCTGCGAGCGCTCGTTCTGGCAGGAGACGACGATGCCGGTCGGGAGGTGCGTGATGCGCACCGCCGAGTCGGTGGTGTTGACGCCCTGGCCGCCGGGGCCGGACGCGCGGTACACGTCGATGCGCAGCTCGCCCTCGTCGATCTCGACGTGGTCGCTGGACTCGACGACCGGCAGCACCTCGACGCCCGCGAAGGACGTCTGGCGGCGGCCCTGGTTGTCGAAGGGCGAGATGCGCACGAGGCGGTGGGTGCCCTGCTCGACGGAGAGGGTGCCGTAGGCGTACGGGGCCTTGACGACGAAGGTGGTCGACTTGATGCCGGCCTCTTCCGCGTACGAGGTCTCGTAGACCTCGGTCGGGTAGCCGTGGCGCTCGGCCCAGCGCAGGTACATGCGCTGGAGGCGCTCGGCGAAGTCGGAGGCGTCGACGCCGCCGGCCTCGGCACGGATGTTGACCAGCGCCTCGCGCTCGGCGTACTCGCCGGAGAGCAGGGTGCGGACCTCCATCTCGTCCAGCGCCTTGCGTACGGAGACCAGCTCGGCCTCCGCCTCCGCGAGGGTGTCCGCGTCGTCCATCTCCTGCGCGAGCTCGAAGAGCACGGCGAGGTCGTCGATACGGCCGCGCAGGGTCTCGGTCTTGCGGACCTCGGCCTGGAGGTGCGAAAGCTTGCTCGTGATCTTCTGGGCGGCCTCCGGGTCGTCCCACAGGGACGGCGCGGCGGCCTGCTCCTCAAGCACGGCGATTTCTGCCCTCAGCTTGTCGAGGTCCAGGACGGCCTCGATCGACCCCATGGTCGAGGAGAGGGACTTCAGCTCTTCGGAAACATCGACGACTGCCACGGGTCCAGCGTAGCCGGTCCGCGGGCGGCGCCGTCCGGGCAGGCCGGATCACCCGTTCTGGTGAAGGCCGGGACGGGCGTACGCTCACGGTATGACTCTTCTCCTCGTCAAGCGCCGCCATGTGGATCACATGCGTGTCACGACGACGAGCTGTCTGCCGCCGGACCGTTCCCAAGCCTGATCCAACCGATCCGACTTGGTCCTGTACGCGGCCCACGCGGCCCCGGCGCCATCCCTGCCGGCAGGCCCACCCCCACCCGCTGCCCCGCCACCTCTGGGGAACAGGACCCCGTGACATCCGAAACGGAGCCGTCATGCCGTCCGCGCACACCCACACCCACACCCACTCCGACGTCCCCGCGCACATCCGGAGCCTGCCGGTCATCGACCTGTCCCAGGCCGATGACCCCGCCTTGCGCCCGGAGTTCCTGAAGACGCTGCACGCGGCAGCCCGGGACACCGGTTTCCTGCACCTGACCGGGCATGGCATCACCGAGGCCGAGACGGCCCGCATCCTGGAGCTGACCAGGGCCTTCTTCGCCCTCCCGGAGGCCGACCGGCTGGCCGTGAGCAATCTGAACTCGCCGCACTTCCGGGGCTACACCCGGATCGGGCACGAGCTGACCGGCGGGGCCTCGGACTGGCGCGACCAGCTCGACGTCGGCGCGGAGCGGCCGGCGCCGCAGCTGGGGCCGGGTGATCCGGCGTACCTGTGGCTGGAGGGCCCGAACCAGTGGCCGGCGGCCCTGCCCGAGCTGCGGCCGGCCGTTCTGGAGTGGCAGTCCCGGCTGGCCGCGGTGGCCCACCGCCTGCTGCAGGAGCTGCTGACCTCGATCGGCGCGCCGCCGCACTTCTTCGACGCGGCCTTCGCGGACCGGCCCCACCTGCACACGAAGCTGATCCGCTATCCGGGATCGGCGCCGTCGGGCGCCGACCAGGGGGTCGGCGCCCACAAGGACTACGGCTTCCTGACGCTGCTGCTCCAGGACTCCGTGGGCGGGCTCCAGGTGCGGCAGGGGGACGGTTTCCTGGATATCCCGCCGATGCCGGGGGCGTTCGTGGTGAACCTGGGTGAGCTGCTGGAGATCGCGACGGACGGGTACCTGCGGGCCACGGACCACCGGGTGGTGAGCCCGCCGGGAGCGGTGGAGCGGTTCTCGGTGCCGTTCTTCTACAACCCGCGGCTGGACGCGGTGATCGACACGGTGCCCGGCGCGTACCTGAAGGCGGCGCCCGGGGTGCTGCACGACGCCTCGAACCCGCTGCACGCCGAGTACGGCCGCAACGAGCTCAAGGGCTGGGTGCGCGCCCACCCGGCCGTGGCCCGCCGCTGGCACCCGGAGCTGGTCGCGGCCTGACCCCGCGGGCGCTGCGGGCCTGCGGCTCCGCCCCCGGTGGGGACGGCTTCGCCGGGGGCGGAGCCGGGCTACGGCTTCGCCGGGGCGGAGTGCCTGGTGTCCTTGGCCGGGGGCGGGGAGTCGTCCCCGGAGGCGGCGAGCCAGCTGCCGACGCCGACCGCCGCGGCCAGCGCGACGGCCCCGGCGGTCAGGGCCAGGCGGCGTTTGCGGGCGGTTTCGGCGCGGTGCCGGGCCGAGCCGGGGCGGTGGCCGCCGGCCGGCCGCGGGACCCGGGCGGTGCCCAGCGCGCCGCCCGCCAGCTCCTCGGGCCCGGGCACCCGCATCGACGTATGGGTGTCCCGGTTCGAGTCGGTCGACGAGCCGGGCACCAGCGGGACCACGCCCCGCCGCCGGACCGGGTCGGCGGGAGCCTCCGGCGCCTGCGCGGGCTCCGGCTCCGTTTCGTCGGGCTCGTCCACGTCCAGCGGCGGCATCCCGGCCAGCATCGGCAGCAGGTCCCGCAGCCTGGCCGCGAGCTCGGAGGCCCGCAGCCGCGACGCCGGGGCCTTCGCCAGGCACTGCACGATCAGCTGCCACAGCTCGTCGGGGATCCCGGGCAGCGGGACCACCGTCTCCGTCACGTGCCGCCGCAGCACCGCTCCCGGGTGGCCCCCGCCGAAGGGAGTGAAACCGGCCAGCAGCTCGTAGAGCACCGTGGCCAGGGCGTATATGTCCACGGCGGCCCGCGGCGGGAGGCCCTCGACGATCTCCGGGGCGAGGTAGTCCGGGGTGCCGATGATCCGCGTGGTGGGCGCGGTCGTACGGCCCGCCGCCGCCCGCCGCGGGGAGTCGATCAGCTTGGCCACGCCGAAGTCGGTCAGCAGCGCGGGATGCGCGCCGCCCGGCCCCAGCGGCCCCTGCATGTCCAGCAGGACGTTCTCGGGCTTGACGTCCCGGTGCACCACCCCCGCCGCATGCGCCGCCGCCAGCGCGTTCGCGACGTCCGCGACGATCGCCACGGCCGCCTCGGGGGCGAGCCTGCGCTCCCGGTCGAGGCGCGTGCGCAGGTCCGTGCCGCGTACGAGGTCCATGACCAGCGCCAGGTCGTTGCCGTCGACGACTAGGTCGCGGACGGAGACGACGTGGGGGTGGTCCAGGCCGAGCAGCGCGCTGCGCTCCTGGACGAAGCGTCCGACCAGCTCCTGGTCGGACGCGAGGTCCTCGCGCAGCAGTTTGACGGCGACGGGCCCGTCCGGCCCCTCGCCCAGCCACACCGTGCCCGCGCTGCCGCGCCCCAGGATCTGGTGCGCGGTGTACCGGCTGCCGATTTTCCGTGCCACGACTGCTCCCTCAGCGGCTGGCGTACGCACCAAAGCTACGCGGCCGGACGGGGCTTGGTCGCCGCGGATCGCGGCGACCTTCACTTCTGCGCGCGAAATCACGCCCTGGATGTCGACAAATCCACGAAGTCGGCACTCGGGAGGTCCGGTTCGGGACGGCGGGATCCAGGACTGGGCGATTCAGGACTGCGTGATTCAGGACTGCGTGCCACTCGCGGAGTCGCCCAGCGCGGTGACCCAGTCGACGATGTCGGAGCCCCACGTCCACAGTTGGTTCCACCAGCCCCGGCCGGTGCCGACCCACTCCTGGAGCGGGGTGAGTTCCCAGACCAGCCAGCCCGCCACGAAGAACAGCACGATCAGCACCAGGCAGCCCTTGAGGCAGCCGAGGCCCGGAATCCGCACGGGGTTCGCGCTGCGGCGGCGCGGCTCCCGGGGGGCGCGCTGCTGCGGCGGCGGGCCCTGCGGGGGCTGCTGCTGCGGCGGATGCGGCCGCTGTGGCTGCTGCTGCGGCTGCTGGTACGGAGCAGGCTGCTGGGGCTGCTGGTACTGCGGCGGCTGCTGCGGCGGGTAGTACGGCTGCGGCTGCTGGGGCCGCTGCTGGTACGGGGGCTGCTGCTGATACGGGCGCTGCTGCGGCCGCTGCGGCGGCGGGGGCGGCGGGGCCTGGCGCTGCGGACGGCGGCGCAGGGGGTCCTCGCTCGGGTCGAGGTAGTGCATCTGCGTCTGCTCGTTGCGGTCGCGCGCGGCCCGCATCTGCGATTGCCAGGGGTGCGGCTGGTCCGGCTGCTGCACGGGCGGAATGACGGACGTCGGGTCGGCCCCCGGGCCGCCCGTGCTCGGCAGCACCGACGTGGCGTCGGCGGCGCCGACCGGCGGCAGGACGCTTGTCATGGCGTTCGGGTCGTACGCGCCGGGCGCGCCGGTCCGGCCGGGCAGCACCTGCGTCGCGTCGGCGGCACCCGGGGTCTCGGGGACCGGCGCGGGCGAGGGGTCGGGCGCGAGCAGCGCACCGACGCCGAGCGCGGCCTCCACCTCGGAGGGGGCGCTGTGCACTCCGATGCCGGAGGCGACCACGCGCAGGCCGCGGGCCAGGTTCTCGGCGCTGGGGCGCTCGTTCGGCTCCTTGCGCAGGCAGCGCTCGATGACGATCCAGAGCGGCTCCGGCACGTGCGGGGGGCGCTGCGGCTCCTCGCTGAGGTGGCGGTGGAGCACTTCGAGCGCGGTGCCGCCGGCGAACGGCGGGCGGCCGGTGACCAGCTCGTACAGCAGGATGCCGGCGCCGTAGACGTCGACGGCGGAGGTCTGCGGGCGGCCCTCGGCGGACTCCGGGGCGACGTAGGCGGGGGTGCCGACGAACTCGTGGGTGCGGGTCAGCCCCGGGGAGTCGGCGAGGCGCGCGATGCCGAAGTCGGTGAGCATCGGCTTCATCTGGCCGCCGCGCTCGTCGAGCAGCACGTTGGCCGGCTTCAGGTCGCGGTGGACGACCCCGTCCGCGTGGCTGGCGGCGAGCGCGTCCGCGATCTGGGCGGTCAGCAGGCTCGCGGCGACCGGGGTGAAGGGGCCGTTCTGCCGGATGTACTTGTGCAGGTCCGGGCCGTCGATCAGGTCCATGACGAGCGCGAGGAGATCGCCCTCGACGACGAGGTCCCGGGTGCGCACGATGTTGGGGTGGGTCAGGCGCAGCAGGACCGAGCGCTCGCGCAGGAAGCGCATGACGATGTCCGCGTCCTGGGCCAGCTCCTCCTTGAGGACCTTGATGGCCACGGTTTCGCCGGGCTGCCCGGCGACGGCCGCCTCCGCGCCGGCGGTCTCCCTCTGGCGCGCACGCCAGACAGTGCCCGTGGCGCCGCGCCCGAGCGGCTCCTCGAGCAGGTACTTGCTGCCGACTGGCCGCACGTCTCGCGCTCCCTGCTGTCGTTCTGGTGGGGCCCACTCTAGGGGGTGGCCCCGGGGAAGACGCGGGGCGACGGAGGTTGGTTGCCGCACATATGTGCGAAGTGTGACGTTCGCGGGGTATGCCGGGGGCCGTTTCCCCGGCTTTCCTCGGCTTTTCTCGACTTTCCCCGGCCCTTCCCCGGCTTTACGTCCGGCCCGGCGATCATTCAAGATCATTTATTGGCGGGTGCCGGGCGTGTTGTCCGTGACAGGTGCGAGGATGCACCCGTACGGAACGGCCGGGCCGGGAGCCCGCCTTCCGCGTAGACCTGACCGGACGACGCGCCGTGCCGGGTGGGGGGATTGCCGGGCCGTCGCGCCCTGCCGTACCCCGCCGGGCGCACGCACCGCGCACCGCGCAGAAGGGACCGCCGACGGCGATGCAGATCCGGCTGACCGTCCTTGGGCTTGGGTCGCGCAGCGGCCACCAGACCGCGCCCGCCGGCTGTGACGTGCTCGTCACCGCGCCCGCGGGCACCCCCCTGGCCGCGGTGGCCTCGGGCCTGGCCGCGACCGTCGGCGGCCCCGACACCGGCGGCAGCGTCATCCTGTACGCCGGCGCCGAGCGCCTCGACCTCCAGCGGCGGATCCTGGGCGAGCCGCCGCTCGTGGACGGGGCGGTGCTGGGGCTGCACGCGCCCGTTCCCGACGTCGTACCGGACGGGACGCGCGGCGCGATCGGCGCCGACGGCGTCCAGCTGCACGTGGTGGCCGGCCCGGACGCGGGCGGGGTACACCTGCTGCACCCGGGGTCGATCCGCATCGGGCGCTCGGCCGACGCCGACGTGCCGCTGGACGATCCGGACGTGTCGCGGCTGCACTGCGCGGTGACGGTGCCGGCGGACGGGCGGGTGGCGGTGGCCGACCTGGACTCGACGAACGGCACGACGGTGGACGGTACGCCCGTGGGGGCGCGGCCGGTGCCCCTGGCGCCGGGTTCGCTGCTGCGGGTCGGGGAGTCCACGCTCCGGCTGGCCGAGGGGCCCGCGCGGCCGCTCCCGCTGATCCCGGACCTGGAGGGCCACCTCTCGCTGCCCGTGCCCGACCCGGCGGCCCCCGGCGGCGGCCACCCCGAAGGGAGCGCCGACCCCGCCGAGGGCCCCTCCGGCGACACCGGCCCCGGCACCGCACCCGCCGGATCCGCCCCGCCGAGCGGCCCGGTCGGCGCGGCTGGCCCGGTCGGCGCCGCGGGCAGCGCCCGGCCGGGCCCGGCCACCGCCGGAGCCCCCGGGACCGCGAGGCCCGGCGCCCCCGGCGAGCCGCCCGCGGGGCCGTACGGGGACATGCGCCCCGCCGGCCCCCGCGCAGGCGCCCAAGGGGCCGTCGGCCCCGGGCGGCGGCGCGGCCTCGGGGCCTGGGCCCGCAAATGGGTGCGGGGCGAGGCGGAGCCGGAGGTGCAGGCGGTGGCCGGGGCGGCCGCCGCCGCAGCCCCCCACCCCGACGATCCCGCCGCGCTGCTGCTGGCCGCGCTCGGGCCGACCCGGCGGCTGTGGTCCCGTCCCCCCGGGCAGCTCGACGTCGGACTCGGCGCCGGAAGCCGGGTCCAGCTGCGCGAGGCCGGCGCGCTCGGCATCGCCGGGCCGCGCGGCCGGCTCACCGGCGTGGCCCGCTCCGTCATCGCCCAGCTCGCCGCGCTGCTCGCACCGGGCGAGCTGGAGATCGTGCTGCTCAGCGCCGACCGGGCCCGGCCCGTCGCCGAGCGCGTCCAGGACTGGGGGTGGCTCGCCTGGCTTCCGCACGTGCGGCCCGCGCACGGCCAGAACTGCCGCCTGCTCCTCGCGTACGACCGTGACCAGGCCGCCGCCCGCACGGCCGAGCTCACCCGCCGGCTCGACGACGGCCCGCTCGGCGCCAACTGGGCCGCGGCCGACCGCCACCAGGTCCGCGAGGCCGCGGGCACCCACCAGGGCCCGTACACCCTCCTCGTCGTCGACGGGGATCCCGGCTCCGGGGCCCTGCGCGATCTCACCGGCAGGCTCGCCTCGCACGGGCCGGCCGCAGGGATCCACGTCCTCGTCCTCGCGGAGACCCCGGCCGCCACCGCGGCCTCCCCGCTGACCGAGACGTACGAGAGCGCCTGCGCGGCCGTCCCCGCCTTCCGGGACTGCGGCAGCGTCGCCCTGCTCAGCGGTGATGTGGCCACGACGGTACGGACCTTCGCCGTCACCGGCGGCAAGCCGGTCCCGCCCGGCCGCACCGCCACCGCCGACGCCGTGTCCGCGGCCTGGGCCGAGCGGTTCGCCCGGGCGCTGGCCCCGCTGCGCGCCGAGCCCGCCACCACCGGGCCCCGCCGCGCGGTGGCCGCAGCCCTGCCGCAAACGGCCCGGCTGCTGGACGAGTTGGGCCTGGCGCGAGCCACCCCCGCCTCCCTGATGGCCCGTTGGGCCGCGGCCACCGAGCAGGGGCAGGGCGTCGGCGGCCACGCCGAACTCGTGCTCGGCAGCGGCCGGGGCGGGCCGGTCGGGGCAGACCTGGTCCAGGACGGACCGCACCTGCTGATCGAGGGACCCGCCGGCAGCGGCCGTACGGAGCTGCTGCGCTCGGTCGCCGCCTCGCTGGCCGCGGCCGCCCGGCCCGACCGGCTGGGGCTCGTCCTGCTCGACGGGTCGGGGGGCGAGCGCGGCGACGGGCTGCTGCCCTGCACCGAGCTCCCACACGTCTGCGCCCACCTCGTCGCCTCCGACCCCGTCCGGATGCGGGAGTTCGCGCAGGCGCTCGGCACCGAGCTCAAGCGGCGCAGCGAGCTCCTGGACGGCGTCCCGTTCGCCGAATGGCACGCCCGGCGTGAGGTCTCCGAGCGGATGGTTGCGCCCCGCCGGCCCTCCCCCGGGGAGCTGCTCGGCGACCTCGACTCCGCCCGCTCGGGCACGCTCCGGCTGCGCGCCTCCGCGGTCCGCAGCGAGGCGGCCGGTCCGAGCCCGCTGCCCCGCCTGGTGGTGCTGGTGGACGACTTCGACGCGCTGGTCGCGCCCGGGCTCGGCAGTACGGGCCGGCCCGCCGCCGGCTCTGTGGTGCGCGCGCTGGAGGCGGTGGCCCGCGACGGGGCCCGGCTCGGCGTGCACCTGGTGGCCACCAGCGCCCGTCCCGACCGCACGGCCGACACGGAGCTCGCCCGGCTGACCCCGCTGCGGGTCGGCCTGGACGCCCCCGACCAGCCGGGCCCGGGCCGCGGCCTGCTCCGCTACGCCGACGGGCGGACGGTCCCCTTCCAGGGCGGGCGGGTGACCGGCCGGATCCCGCGGACGGCGACGCTGCGTCCGACCGTGGTGCCGGTGGAGTGGGAGCGGATGGGTGATCCACCGGCCCGGCGCCCGGTGCGCGAGCTGGGCAACGGCCCGACCGACCTGGCCCTGCTGGCCAGCGCCCTGGACCGGGCCTCGCACCTGGTCTCGGCGATACCGGTCCTGTTCCCGCCCGCACCGAGCGCCACCCCGTAGGGGCGCCCGACTCGATTCCGGCTCGGGCATCACCCGTACAGCCCGTATATGCACGAGGCGGTATTGCGTGGGGCGCGCGGATCGGCGTAGACCTGTGGCACCAGTCACACCACGGGCATCGGGGGCAGAACCATGCGCAGGCACGGAACGAGCCGTACGAAGAACCGGAGGAGCAGCCGCCGGGCGTACATCCTGGCGGCCCTCGCCGCCGCGGGCGTGCTCACGCTGAGCGCCTGCGGGGACGGCGACGGCAAGAAGGAGGCCACGTCCCCCGGCGGCGAGGCCGCACCGACGGGGCAGCGGGTGCAGTTGCCGCAGCTGAACGGCGAGAAGCTGGAGGTCGCGGCCGTCTGGACGGGACCGGAGCAGGCCAACTTCACGAAGGTCCTCAAGGAGTTCGAGAAGCGGACGGGCGCCACGGTCACCTTCGTCCCGGCCCAGGACCCCATCGTCACCTTCCTCGGTACGAAGATCGCGGGCGGGCAGCCGCCGGACGTGGCGCTCCTCCCGCAGGTCGGCGCGCTGGTCTCGGCGGTGCAGAACAAGTGGGTGCAGCCGGTCGGCCCGGAGGCCCAGGCCCAGCTCGACCAGAACTACTCGGGCGGCTGGAAGACGCTGGGTGCGGTCGGCGGCACCCAGTACGGCGTGTACTACAAGGCCGCCAACAAGTCGCTGATCTGGTACAACGCCAAGGCCTTCGAGGCGGCGGGGGTGCAGCCCCCGAAGACGTGGAAGGACCTGCTGACGGCCGCCGACACCCTCTCCGCGTCGGGCACCCCGGCGGTGTCGGTGGCGGGCGCGGACGGCTGGACGCTGACCGACTGGTTCGAGAACGTCTACCTCTCCCAGGCGGGCCCGCAGAAGTACGACCAGCTCTCCAAGCACCAGATCAAGTGGACGGACGACAGCGTCAAGCAGGCGCTGACGACCCTCGGTGAGCTGTTCGGCCGCAAGGACTTCCTGGCGGGCGGTCCCAGCGGGGCGCTGGCCACCGAGTTCCCGAAGTCGGTGACCCAGACGTTCACCGGCGGTGACCGGCCGGCGGCGGCGATGGTCTTCGAGGGCGACTTCGTGGCGGTGAACATCGCGCAGACGGAGGCGAAGGTGGGCAAGGACGCCCTCGTCTTCCCGTTCCCGGCGGTCGGCGACAAGGCGCCGGTGGTCTCGGGCGGGGACGTGGCCGTCGCCCTCAAGGCGTCGAAGGGCGCGCAGGCGCTGCTGACCTTCCTGGCGTCGGCGGACGCGGCGGAGATCCAGGCCCGGGAGGGCGGTTTCATCTCCCCGAACAAGGCGGTCGACCCGAAGGCCTATCCGAACGACATCCAGCGCAACATCGCCAAGGCGCTGATCGCGGCGGGCGACGACTTCCGCTTCGACATGTCGGACCAGGCCCCGGCGGCCTTCGGCGGGACCCCGGGCGCGGGCGAGTGGAAGGCGCTCCAGGACTTCCTGGCGAACCCGTCGGACGTGGCGGGCACGCAGGCCAGACTGGAGGCGGACGCGGCCAAGGCGTTCGGGAACTGACCCGGTGACGGCCATCCCCACGGTCCCGACCGCCCCGCCGGCCGGGACCGCTCCCGGATCGGGCCGGTCCGCGGAGGCCAGGCGCCGCCGCCTGATCGCGGCGGCGTTCCTCCTGCCGGCCCTGGTACTGCTCGGCGCGCTCGTCGTGCACCCCATCGGCTACTCGGTCTACCGCAGCTTCTTCGACCGCTCCGGCGACGGCTTCGTCGGCGGGGACAACTACCTGGAGATCCTGCACGACGACACGATCCGCACCGCCCTGAAGAACACGGCGGTGTGGGTGGTGCTGGCGCCGACCACGGCCACCGCCCTCGGCCTGATCTTCGCGGTGCTCACCGAACGGGTGCGCTGGGGCACGGCGTTCAAGCTGCTCGTCTTCATGCCGATGGCGATCTCGATGCTGGCGGCGGGCATCATCTTCCGGCTCGTCTACGACCAGGACCCCGACCGGGGAGTGGCCAACGCGGTGTGGGTCGGGGTGCACGACACGTTCGCCCCGTCCTCGGCCTTCCCCAAGGCCCGCCCCGGCCGGGACTCCCCCCTGGTCCCGGCCCAGGGCGCCGCCGCGGGCGGCTTCGTGACCCGGGATCCCGTACGGGCCGGGGTGCCGGTGCTGCTGCCGCTCGTCGGGGTCGCGCCCGAGGCCCTGCCCGAGGGCACCCGTACGGCCGCTGCCGCCGGGGTCGAGCCCGGCAAGGTCACCGGGACGGCCTGGCAGGACTTCACCCGGGGCGGCGGCGGCCGGGCCAACGCGGTCGACCCCGCAGAGTCCGGCTTCTCCGGGATGCGGATCGAGGCGGTCAAGGACGGCCGGGTCGTGGACACGGCGACGACCCGCGCCGACGGCACCTTCTCCCTGTCCGCGAAGGCCGACGGGGCGCTGCTGCGGCTGCCCGCGTCGAACTTCAAGGAGGCGTACGCGGGGGTGGAGTGGCTCGGCCCGACGCTGGTCACCCCGGCGGTCATCGGGGCGTACGTGTGGATGTGGGCCGGCTTCGCGATGGTGCTGATCGGGGCCGGGCTGGCGGCCGTACCGCGGGAGCTGCTGGAGGCGGCGCGGGTGGACGGGGCGAACGAGTGGCAGGTGTTCCGCCGGGTCACCGTCCCGCTGCTGGCGCCCGTGCTGGCGGTGGTGCTCGTCACCCTCGTCATCAACGTGATGAAGATCTTCGACCTGGTCTTCGTGATCGCACCGGGCTCGGTCCAGGACGACGCGAACGTGCTCGCGCTCCAGCTCTACCGCACGTCCTTCGGCACGGACGCCGATCCGGGGCTGGGCAGCGCCATCGCGGTGCTGCTGCTGGTGCTGGTGGTTCCGGTGATGCTCTACAACATACGCAGGCTGCGTAAGGAGGGAGCCCGATGAGCTCCTCTGCCCAGGCCCGTCCGGCTGCCCGAGCCGGCCGCCTCGCGGCCGCCGCGACGGCCGGGGCCGTGCGTGTGTTCCTGGTCCTGGCCGCGCTCTTCTGGCTGGTGCCGACGCTCGGGCTGCTGCTGTCGTCCCTGGTATCGTCCAAGGACCTGAACGCGGGTGGCTGGTGGCAGGTACTGACCGCTCCCTCCCGGCTCACCACCGAGAACTACTCGGCCCTCCTCGCCAACGACACGATCACCAGGTCGCTGCTGAGCACGGTGTTGATCACCGTCCCGGCCACCGCGCTCGTCCTCGTGCTGGGCGCGTTCGCCGGATACGCCTTCGCCTGGCTGGATTTCCCGGGCCGGGACTGGCTGTTCCTGGTGGTGGTCGGGCTGCTGGTGGTGCCGGTGCAGGTGGCCCTGATCCCGGTGTCCGAACTCTTCGGCGCCATCGGCCTGTTCGAGACGACGGCCGGGGTGGTCCTCTTCCACACCGCGTTCGGTCTGCCGTTCGCCGTGTTCCTGCTGCGCAACTTCTTCGCGGAGATCCCGCGGGAGCTGCTGGAGGCGGCGCGCCTCGACGGGGCGGGCGAACTGCGGCTGTTCACGCGGGTGGTGCTGCCGCTGGGCGGCCCGGCGATCGCCTCCCTCGGCATCTTCCAGTTCCTGTGGGTGTGGAACGACATGCTGGTCGCCCTCGTCTTCGCGGACTCGACGCACCCACCGGTCACGGTCGCCCTCCAGCAGCAGGTACGGCAGTTCGGCAACAACATCGACGTGCTGGCGCCCGGCGCGTTCCTGTCGATGGTGGTGCCGCTCGTGGTGTTCTTCGCCTTCCAGCGGCAGTTCGTCTCGGGGGTGATGGCGGGAGCCGTCAAGTGACCACCACCAAGTGACCGCCACGCGGAGGGATGGGGCACCGACCGCCTGCCCGGACCGGCCCCGGAAGCGGGAGCGGGGAGACGAGCGACAGGGCCCCATCCGGCCACCCGGACCGGCCCCGGAAGCGGGAGTGCGGTCGGGCGGGGGTGGGGACCTGCGAGGAGAGGGGGCCCGTGCGCCGGTGCGGGTCCGTGGGTGGCCGCTCCCTGTCAACGCCCCCCTCGGTCCCCCCTTCCCGCAGGTCCCCACCACCGATCGTCCGCACCCCCGCCCACGCGGCCGGTCCGGCCCGGGCGGCCCCCGTACACGCCGCTCCACCTCCCCCACCGCCGAGGACAGGGGCGTGGCCCGCAGGGTTCCGGCTCGGCCGCGTTGACACTCCGTAACCCGAATGCCACACCTCGCGTAACCCCGTCCAAGGGGTGGGGGTTCCCCGGGGGCACCCCGCCAGCGGTGGCCGGGGGAGCACCATGCCCGCGCCGACCCCTGGATGTGCCGTGCCCCGGTTCAGCGTCATCGTGCCCGCGTACAAGGTGCAGGCGTACCTGCAGGAGAGTCTCGACTCGGTCCTTTCCCAGTCGTACGCGGACCTGGAACTGATCGCGGTGGACGACGCCTCACCCGACGCCTGCGGTTCGATCATCGACGAATACGCGGCCCGGGACCCCCGCGTGACCGCCGTCCACCTGGCGCACAACCTGGGCCTGGGCCCGGCCCGCAACGTGGGTCTGGCCCGGGCCACCGGCGACTACCTGGTCTTCCTCGACGGGGACGACACCCTCGCGCCGGGCGCCCTGCAGGCCATCACGGACCGGCTGAAGGACACGGGCTCCCCGGACGTCCTGGTCTACGACTACGCGCGCATCTTCTGGACCGGCGAACTGGTGCGCAACCGCCTCTCGCACCGGCTCTCCGAACAGGGCCCGGCCAGCTTCCGGCTGGCGGACCGCCCTGCGCTGCTCGGCATGCTGATGGTGGTCTGGAACAAGGCGTACCGCCGGGAGTACGTCGAGCGCGAGGGCCTGAGCTTCCCGCCCGGCCTCTACGAGGACACGCCCTGGACCTATCCGGCGCTGCTGGCCGCCGAGTCGGTGGCCGTCCTGGACCGGGTGTGCGTGCACTACCGCCAGCGGCGCACCGGCTCGATCCTGACCACCACCAGCCGCCGCCACCTCGACATCTTCGACCAGTACGACCGGGTCTTCGGCTACCTCGGCAGCCGCCCGGAGCTGGAGCGCTGGCGGCCGACCGTCCACCGGCGCATGGCCGAGCACTTCTGCGCCCTGTACGCCGACCCGCGCCGCCTCCCCCGGGCGAGCCGGGCCGAGTTCTTCGCGCGGGCGTCGGCGCTGCTGCGCCGCTACCGCGCCCCGGGCCCGCCGCCGCTGTCGCCGTCCCGGACGGACCGGGTCCGCCACACGCTGATGCGGGCGGGCCTGCGCCGGACGTACCGCACCCTGTCGGTGCTGCGCTCGGCGGCGCTGGCGGCGGGCCGCGCGGCCGTGCTCCTGGGGCGGGGCCTGCGCGAGACGGGGCTGCGCCTGCACTACCGCGTCCAGCGGCTGCTGCCGCTGCGGCCGGAGCTGGCGGTCTTCTCCGCGTACTGGCACGGCGGCTACGCCTGCAATCCGGCGGCGATCGAGGCCAAGCTGCGCGAGCTCGCGCCCCGGATGCGGACGGCATGGATCTGCGACCCTGAGCACGCGGGCACGCTTCCGCCGGAGACGGCCATGCTCCGGCCGGGCTCGGCCGCGTACTGGACGGCCCTGGCCCGCGCCACGTACCTCACCACGAACGTCAACTTCGACCGCGCCCTGGTCAAGCGGCCCGGCCAGGTCCTGCTCCAGACGCAGCACGGCACCCCGCTCAAGCGGGTCGGGCTGGACCTCCAGGACCGCCCGGCGGCCACCCCGACGACGGACTTCGCCGGTCTGCTGCGCGGCGCCGACCAGTGGGACTTCCTGCTCTCCTCGAACCGCCACTCCACCCTGGTGTGGGAGAAGGCCGTCCCCGCCGCGTACACCACGCTGGAGTACGGCTACCCGCGCAACGACGTCTTCCACCGGGCCACCGAGCAGGACGTCCTGCGGCTGCGCGAGAAGCTCGGCATCCCGGAGGGGTCCACGGCGATCCTGTACGCGCCGACGCACCGGGACTACCGGCGCAGCCGACCGGAGCACCTGGACTTCGAGCGGGTGCTGCGGGACCTGGGGCCGCGTTTCGTGCTGCTGCGGCGGACGCACCTGACGTACGCGGATGCGGCGGTGCCCCCTCCGGTGCGCCATCCCCGGCTGATCGAGGTGTCCTCGTACCCCTCGGTGGAGGAACTGTGCCTGGCCTCGGACGCATTGGTGACGGACTACTCGTCCCTGATGTTCGACTACGCGGCTCTGGACCGGCCGATGGTGATCCACGCGGACGACTGGGAGGCGTACGAGGCCGCCCGCGGCACCTACTTCGACCTGCGGTCGTGTCCTCCGGGTGCGATCGCCCGGACCGCGGACGAGCTGGTGGACATCTTCGCCACGGGCCACTGGCAGGGGTCTCGCTCGGCGCAGCTGCGGGCCGCGTTCCGGGCCCGGTTCTGCGCGTTCGACGACGGGCATGCCGCCGAGCGGGTCGTGCGCCGGGTCTTCCTGGGCCAGCCGGTGCCGGTCCCGGCGGTGATCCCGCCGGCCGACCGCCGCCCCGCTCCCGCGGCCCCGTCCTGCACCCCTGCTCCGGCTTCCGCGCCCACTCTGGCCCCGCTGACCACTCCGGGACTCCGACCGTAGGCGCGGTCCCCGACGGCTTCCGGATATTCGCCAGCGGGGCGTCTCCTTCTGCGCCACTATGGGAGCGCCTTGCCCCTGTGGACCGTCGGGCGTCCCGATACGGAAGAGGTGTCACCATGGTGTTGACCGGACCGTGGAGTGCGGAGTTAGCCGACCGGCTCGTCGAATCGAACTTCGTCCAATGGCAGTACGGTGCACGTTTCCTGCCCGCAGAGTCCGTGCCCCTGCACCCGGTGGTCGAGGAGGCCGCCGGGCTGGTCCCCGACAGCGGGGTCGAGCGGCACCGGTTCTTCGACCTGGCGACGAACTCGCGGCCGGTCCTGGAGTTCTGGGTGTCGCAGGAACTGTTCGTCACCGGGGTCTTCGCGCAGCTGCTCAGCCTCGCCTCCAGCGCGCTGGTGAACGTCCACCAGCGGGCGCGTTTCAACCTGGTCCTCCAGGGGGAGCACGGAGGCGTGAAGGACGGCGTGGCGCGGGCCTCCCACCCCTGGCTGCTCCACAAGCTGGCGCACAGCATGGGCATCGAGCCGGACTCCGTCACCCCGGCGGAACCCACCTACGCCTTCCTGCGGGACCTGGCCTCGGCCATGAGCTCCCCGGTCGCCGCGCTGGGCGCGCTCGGGGTGGGAAACGAGCAGATGCTCGTGCCGGAATACGGCGCCGTAAAAAGGGCTTTCGAATGCGCGGCGCCCGAAGTCGACCACGGGGACTTCCTGAACGCCAACATCTATGAGGATACGGAGCACTCGGCTCTCATCGCGCATATAGCATCCGAGCTGATCGCCCACGATCCGTCGCTGGCCCAGGACTACTTGACGGCCGCCCGCAGTTCCGTCTCCGCGCGGATGCGGTATTACGACAGGCTGGCCGATCTCTTCGCATGACCATTCAGTCCGACCATCCGATGTTTGGGGTATTGCGTGGCCGATCTGGGAAAGATCCTCGTAACGGGCAGCAGCGTGGCGCAGAAGCACCTCGACCGCCTGTCCGAGTCCGGTTTCCGGGTGCACTCGGTGCCGGGCCTGCTCAGTGAGGACGAGCTGGGCACGGAGCTGGAGTCGTGCACCGCCTATCTGCTGGGGGGCGACGAGTTCGCCTCGCGCGCCGCACTGACCCGGGCCAAGTCCCTCAAGGTCGTCGGCTTCCTCGGGGTGGGGTACCAGTCCTTCGTCGACGCCGACGCCGCCGCCGAACTGGGCATCGCCGTCACCAATACCCCCGGGACGCTCACCAACAGCGTGGCCGAGTTCACCATCGGCCTGCTGCTGGCCCAGCGCCGGCAGATCCCCGCGTACGCCGACGACTACCGTGCCGGCCGCTCCGGTGCCGAGGAGAAGCAGCACGACCTCGCCGGGCACCGCCTCGGCATCATCGGCCTGGGCGCGATCGGCACCCGGATCGCCGAGATCGGTGCGCTGGGCCTCGCGACGGAGACGGCGTACTACTCCCGGACCCGCAAGCCGGAGGTGGAGGAGCGCCTGGGCATCGCCTACAAGGACCTGCCCAGCCTGCTCTCCTGGGCCGAGAACCTGGTCGTCATGGTCCCGGACACCCCCGAGACCCGCGGCATGATCGGCGTGGACGAGATCGCCCTGCTGCCGACCGGCGGCATCACCCTCGTCAACACCGCGCGGCCCTCCGTGGTCAGCCCGGCGGCCCTGCTCCAGGGCCTGACCGGCGGCCGTATCCGCACGGCCGCGTTCGACGGCTTCTACGACGAGGACACCCCCGAGCGCGCGGAGCTGCTGGCGCTGCCGGCGTCGCGGCTGCTGGTCACCGGACACATCGGCTCGCTCACGCACGACGCCCGCGACGCCATGGCGGTCAAGTGCATCCAGTCCATCGTCAACGTCGTGACGGGAGAGCAGGACTCGTACGTCGTCAACGGGAGCAGCTGAGCATGGGCTCCGCACTCGTCGTCGTCGGAGCCGGGGTCATAGGCTGCTCGGTCGCCGCAGCGGCGAGCGACCTCTTCGACAAGGTCGTGCTCCTGGACGCCCGCCCGGACACCGGCATGGCGGCGAGCTGGGCGGCCATCGGCGGGATCACCCCGCAGAGCGACGACTTCTGCCGCGGCCCGCTGCGGCAGTTCGCCGAGGCGAGCCGGCAGATGTACCCGCAGTGGCTGGCGGAGTTGGAGGCCGGGTCCGGGATCAGCGTGCCGTTCCTGGACTCCGGTCTCCTCCAGGTGGCCCTCGACCCCGCCGAGCAGCGGCGCGTCCAGGACCAGCTGGTGCCCCAGTGGGTGGAGCAGGGCTTCCGGGTCGAGCAGCTGGACCCGGGCGGCATGGCCGGGACCGAGCCGCTGCTCTCGCCGGCCGTGCTGTCGGCCGTGCGACTGCCGAGCGAGGGGGCGCTGGAGCCGCGGGTCCTGATGTCCGCGCTGCGCACGGTGGTGCGCAGGAATCCGCGGATCGAGGTCAGGGCGGGCGCCCGGGTGCGGGCCCTGGTGCCGCGCGGCCAAGGGGTGGAGGTGCGGCTGGAGGACGGCGGGCTGGTCCGCGGTGACCGGTGCGTGGTGGCCGCCGGGGCCTGGAGCCCGGAGCTCGTGCCGACCCGGCCGGGCGGGCAGTTCCCGGTGCGGGGCCAGGCCGCGGAACTGGTGGTGCCGGGCAGCACCGGCTATCCGCTGCGCCACCACGTGTACTGCAAGGTCGCCGTGGACGACACCACCGTGTCCTCCTACGCCGTCCCGCGCCACGACGGCCGCGTGGTGGTCGGGGTCACCTACGACCAGGGCCGTTGGGACGAGGAGCCGGAGGACGGCGCCAACGAGCGGCTGCTGGCCGCGCTGCGGCTGGTCTTCCCCGCCTCGCGGGACTGGCGGCTGACCGGCTCGTGGGCCGGGATCCGGCCGGGCACGGCCGACGGCTACCCCCTGGTGGGGCACTCGGACGCCGAGGGCAGGGTGGTCATGGCCACCGGCCACTTCGGCGTCGGGATCACCCTCGCCCCGATCACGGCGGCGCTGGTGCGCAGTGTCCTGGCGGGGACGGAGCTGACCGCCGGCCAGGCGGAGGCCCTGCGTGTGATGGACCCGCGGCGATTCCTGTGAGGGGCGGACGGATTGGCGGCAGCAGGACTGAGGGCGGTATGGCGTAGCGCGTGGATGCGCTGGGGACTGCTGGCGGGGGTGGTGCTGCTGCTGTCCCTGCCCCTGTGGGGCCTCCAGCCGTACGGGAGGCAGTTCGACCACGACACGGCGGGGACCTGGGGCGACTGGGTCAGCGGGCTGGGCCAGGTCGGGGCGGTCACGGCCGCCGTCGGCACGGTCGTACGGTCCGAGAACCGCGAACGCCGGAGGCAGCGCACGGCCCTGGCCGCGTGGATGACGGTGCTGTCGGACGCCGACGAGCCGTACTGGGCGGTCCAGGTGGAGAACTCCACCACCCTGCCCGTCTTCCGGTGGCGGGCCGACAGCCCGGACGGCTCGGTCCACCTGTGCCACGAGGAGCTCGGGCCCCTCGTCCCCGGCCGGACGGACTACGAGGTCCCGCTCGCGGTCCAGCCGGACCAGAGCCGGGCGGTGCCGCTGGCGTTCGTCTTCGCAGACAGTGACGGGCGGTTCTGGCGCCGGTCGGAGCTGGGGCGCGTCACCGCGGTCCCCGAGCCGGCCTCGTGGCACCCGGCCGCCCCCTGATGGTGAGGTGAGATGACCCCCGAAGAAGATGCCGGACCGCAGGGCACACGCCCCGCGGTCGCCCGCCGCATCAACCCGCAGGCGCGTCGCAGTGCGGGCGAGCGCGTACCGGACCGGCCGGGTACGGGGACGGGCGGCCGCGCAGGCTCCGGCTCCGGTCCGGCCGGACCGGGCTCCGGAGGACCGGAGCCGGACGGGCCGGCGCGACAGGAGCTTCCCGTGGAGCTGGTCCACTACCTGGGCGCGCTGCGGGCCCTGTCGGCCACCAGCCAGGAGGGCGCCGGGGCCGGCCAGTTCCCCGACCGGCCGCTGGACGCGGTCTGGATTCCGCGGGAGGTCCGCGAGATCGACCCCCTGGCCCGGACCGCACCGCCGGGCGACGAGGACGCCCCGGGCCTGCCGCTCGACGGGGTCGTCCTGCACGGGGCGGGCCGCTCGGTGGTGCTCGTCGGACCGCCGTGCTCCGGGCGCACCTCGGTCTGCCTGCACTACGCCTCGCTGCTGGCGGAGCGCGCACTGGACGGAGATCCGCAGGCGCCCGTACCACTGCTGGTCAACGCCCTGGCGGTGCCGGCGCAGGGGGACTTCGCGGCGATGGCCGAGGCGGTCACGGACGCCGCCGTCTCCCGTTCCGGAATCGGTGTGTACGGCGGCGCCGCGCGCACCCTACTGCGGGACTCCCTCGACCGCGCCTTCCTCTTCGTGGACGGGGTGGAGGACGTCCCCCTGCACTCCCACACCAGTTCCGGGAACTGGTCGCCGCGCACGGTCCTGCAGACCCTGGCGCAGCTCCACGTGCACTACCGGAACCTGCGCGCCCTGGTGACCATCTCGGATTCGAGCTGGTTCTCCGCCGAGTGCGCCCGCTCGCGCGATGTCAGCGCGTACGTCCTACGGCCGCCCAAGCAGCGCGACCTAGAGAACTACATCACCGGATGGTTCACCAGCTGATGCCACCTCACGAAGGAAAGCTCTCCGAGCGGCTCATCGCGGCCATCCGCGGCGACAGCGCCCTCGCGTCCGCCGCGCGCGTCCCGTACCTGCTGCACCTCCTGGTCGTCTCCACCGAGCGCAACCAGGAAGTCCCCACCTCGGTGGGGCACTTCTGCCGGCTGGCCGCGGAGGAGTTCCTGCACAAGCGGCCCCGGCGACGGGCCGCGGCCGCCTCCGATCCGTGCCTGCTGCGGCCGGGCTACGACACCGAGATACAGCGGATCATCGAGGAGCTGGGCTTCTCGATCACCTCCCTGCGGTCCGCGCAGCCGGAGGTGAACTCCATCTCCGCGGCCGCCGTCCAGGAGCCGATCCAGCGGGCGCTGGGCGAGGAGCTGGAGTTCCTCGACGCCTACCCCGCCGTCGTCGACTACGTGCAGTTCCTCCGCAAGGGCCACGGGATACTCGCCGTCGACGCCGCAAGCCGGCTGTCCTTCCGGGAGAACCTCTTCCGCGACTACTTCGCCGGCTGCGCGCTGGCCCGACGGGACTCCGAGACCATCGTCGGACTCTGCCGCAACCCGGTCTGGCACGCCCCGCTGCGCTACTGGGCCAGCGCCCAGACCACGGCCGAGGGGCACCGCCTGGTCACCGGGGCCGCTGCGGAGCTGGCGGGCGCCGCCGAGGAGGCGGCCGGGGAAGGGCTGCCGCTGTGGCTGCTCGCCGGTGAGCTGCTGGTGATCCTGGCGGCGGCACGGCCGGGCGTGGAACCGTTCGGGCTCGTACGGCGGCTGCGCCGGTCGGTGTCGGAGGCGGTCGCGGCGGCGGCCGGGGACCGGGGCCGGGACCTGGAGACCCGGGACCGGGCGGCCACCGTGCACGCCCAGCTCAACCCGTCCACGTGGGACGAGCGGTGCCGGGCCTTCGTGGAGCGCAGCTGCACCGTCCCGGCCGGCTCCTACCCGGTCGGCTCGGCGACGCCGTTGAACTCCGAGGACGACAAGTACCGGCACATCGACTGGTATCCGCAGCGCATCGAGACGATCGACTCGTTCCGGATCTCCGCGCTCCCCGTCACCAACCGGGACTACGCGGAGTTCGTCGCCTCCGGCGGCTACCGGGACCCCGACTGCTGGCCGGAGGGCCCGGCGCGGCGGTGGGTCACCCAGGACACGGCGTTCATCGACGCCCTGGACGGCCCGCGCGCCGGGTCGACGGACACGCAGCGGATCCATCTGCGCAAGGAGATGCTGGAAGGCATCATCGACGAGGAGTCCCTCCAGGAGTACGTGGACCAGCTGCTGCTGCGCAGGGTTCCGCTCTACTGGTGGGACCCGCGCTACAACCAGCCCGCCCAGCCGGTCGTCGGGGTCAACTGGTGGGAGGCGGTGGCGTACTGCCGCTGGCTGACCAAGCGGCTGCACGAGCGCGGGGTGCTGGACGCGGACAGCTACGCGCACCTGCCCACCGAGGCGGAGTGGGAGTGCTCCTGCGTGGGCGGGGCGGAGTCGCTGCCCTATCCGTGGGGAACCCGCTGGGAGGACGGCATGGCCCACGTGCGCACGGAGCGGGGCTGGACCCAGCGCTCGGTGCCGGTGGGCCTGTTCCCCTGGGCGGCCCGGGAGGGCGGGCCCCAGGACATGATCGGCAACGTGTGGGAGTGGACGCGGTCGCTGGCCTGGCCGTACGACGACGCCCGGCCGGGCCGCGAGGACATCGGGGCCCAAGGCGACCGGATCGTGCGCGGCGGCTCGTGGTTCTCGCGGGAGCCGCTGGCCCGCCGGATCCAGTTCCGCTCGTACGATCCGCCGCAGAACGCGTACGTGGACCTGGGCTTCCGGGTCGCGTTCTACACGCGGTAGCTCAGGCCCGTTCCGGGCAGTCGCGTTCCGGGCCGGCCGCGAGGCCGGCCGCCACGGAGCGGGCCAGGTCGTCCAGGTAGCCCGCCGGGACCTCGTCGCGGACCACGACCTGGCGCCAGTACAGCGGGCCGATCGCCAGGTCGAGCGCCCGCCCCGCGTCCACGCCGGGCGGCAGCTCCCCCCGGGCGACCGCATCGGACACGATGCCCTCGGCCATCCTGCGCTCCCCGTCCAGCAGGGCTCCGCGCACCGCGTCCGCGATCTCGGGGTTGCGCGCCGCCTCCACCAGCAGGTCGGGGATCACCGCCGAGGCCACCGGGTGCCGCAGCACGTGCGACATCACCTCCAGCAGGGCCCGTACGTCCCCGTACAGGGAGCCCGTCGCCGGCACCGGCAGGCCGTCCACCGCGAAGGCGCCCACCAGGTCGAGGACCAGGTGGAGCTTCGACTTCCACCGCCGGTAGACGGCCGTCTTCCCGACGCCCGCCCGCCGGGCGATCCCCTCGATCGACATCCGGGCGAAGCCGACCGCGGCCAGCTCCTCCACGACCGCCGCCCGGATGGCCTCGGTGACGTCCTCGCGCAGGACGGCGGCGCCGGCCGGGGCCCGGCGGGCGGGGGCGGGAGTGGGGGTGGGATCCGTGGTCATGCACAGAGCATAGCCGTGGCGCGTCACGACGATACGGTTGCGTTCCGACGTACTGCGCCCTAACCTCGACGTAGCGACGATACGGACCCGTCCTGTCGCTCTCCCAACCTGCGGCCGGACCTGCCCCCAGCCGGTGCCCCCAGTCGAAAGCGACGACCGTGACCACCACCCCCGCAGAACTGGCGGCAGCCCACGGGCTGACCATCAGCGGCGCCCGCCCCTCGCTCCCCGCTTACGTGCGCCAACTCTGGGGACGGCGCCACTTCGTGACCGCGTACGCCACCGCCCGGATGCACGCCACGTACAGCACGGCCAAGCTCGGCCAGGTCTGGCACCTGGTGACGCCGCTGCTCAACGCGGCCGTCTACTACTTCGTCTTCGGCGTCGCCATGCGCGCCAGCCACGGCGTGCCCGACTACCTGCCGTTCCTGATCACCGGCGTCTTCGTCTGGGACTTCATCGGCAGCTCGGTCAACGCGGGCACCCGGGCCGTCCACGGCAATCTCGGCCTGGTCCGCGCCCTGCACTTCCCGCGCGCCAGCCTGCCCATCTCCACCGTCGTGCAGCTCTTCCAGCAGCTGCTCGTCACCATGGGCGCGCTCGTCATCCTGCTGTCGGCCTTCGGTCAGGCCCCGGGCCCGCGCTGGCTGCTGGCCGCTCCGACCCTCCTGCTGATGGCCGTCTTCTGCGCCGGCTGCGCCATGGTCATGGCCCGTATCGGCAGCAAGAGTCCCGACGTCAGCCAGCTGATGCCGTTCGTCCTGCGGACCTGGATGTACTCCTCCGGCGTCATGTGGTCCATCGACCAGATGCTCACCAAGGACGACCTGCCGCACTGGGTGATGACCGCGCTCAAGCTCAACCCCGCGGCCGTCTACATCGACCTGATGCGGTACGCGCTGATCGACAGCTTCACCCCGCACGCACTGCCCCACCACGTGTGGGCCGTCGCCATCGGCTGGGCGCTGCTCGCCGGAGTCGGCGGATTCATCTACTTCTGGAAGGCTGAGGAGGAGTACGGCCGTGGCTGACACCGCGACGTCCACCGCGACGTCCACCGCGACGGCGACCCGCACGCCGGCCGCGGCGGTCGTCCCCGACACCCGCGTGCCCACCGTCATCGCCGACGAGGTCCACCTCGTCTACACGGTGCACGGCGCCGGCTCCCGCAAGGGCACCGCGACCGCCGCCCTCAGCCGGATCTTCTCCGGCAGGCCCGCCCCGGGCGTCCGCGAGGTGCACGCCGTCAAGGGCGTCAGCTTCACCGCGTACAAGGGCGAGGCCATCGGCCTCATCGGCACCAATGGCTCGGGCAAGTCCACCCTGCTCAAGGCCATCGCCGGCCTCCAGCCCGTGGCCCGCGGCAGGATCTACTCCCACGGCCAACCCTCCCTGCTGGGCGTGAACGCCGCCCTGATGAACGACCTGACCGGCGAGCGCAACGTGGTCCTCGGCGGCCTCGCGATGGGCATGTCCAAACAGCAGGTCCGCGAGCGCTACCAGGACATCGTCGACTTCTCCGGCATCAACGAGAAGGGCGACTTCATCTCCCTGCCGATGCGGGCGTACTCCTCCGGCATGGGCGCCCGGCTGCGCTTCTCCATCGCCGCCGCCAAGGACCACGACGTCCTGATGATCGACGAGGCCCTGGCCACCGGTGACGCCGCCTTCCAACGCCGCAGCCAGGCCCGCATCGAGGAGCTGCGCGAGCGGGCCGGCACCGTGTTTCTCGTCAGCCACGGCATCCACACGGTCCGCGAGACCTGCGACCGGGCGATCTGGCTGGAGGCGGGCATCCTGCGCATGGACGGCCCCTCCGCCGAGGTCTGCGACGCGTACGAGAGGTTCACGGCGGGCCGCTGAGCCCCGGCGCCCACGACGACGGGCGTGGCCGCGCCGCCCTGGGTAGCGTGGGTAGTGCACCACGCCGGACGGGAAGTGGCACCGTTGCCGCCCGTCGCCGCCGGCCGCGCCCGGATCGGGCCGCCCGGCAGCTCGCCGAGCATGCCGGAGCCGGCCGTCTCCTGGCGCCGTGCGCCCCGACAGGCCCGGCGGCCGCGGTGTCACCGCCTGGCTGTGGGCTGCGGCTCCCCGATACAAGGAGGCCGGTGCACCATGTCCAGACCGCCACCGCCACCACCGCCACCACCGTCGCCGCCCGATCCCCATCCGCGGTGGGGGCCGCCCGGGCCGCAGACGCCGCGCAAGACCAAGCCGCGGACCGTCCTGGCGCTCCTCGTGCTCGGCGTGGCCGCCGTGCTCGCGCTGGTCTACTTCGGAGTGCTGGACGACGGTCCCCCTCCGAAGCGCGACGCCGGCGGTCAGGTCACCGAGGAGGGCTCCAGCGATACGGAAGACGTCCGAAAGGGGGACTGCTTCACCACGGACGACGACCTGACCAAGAAGAAGGACGCGGACGCCGGCGTGTCGGTGCGCGTGGTCCCCTGCGACCAGCCCCACGAGGGGGAGGCGTACGCCGTCTTCACGCTGGAGGACGGTCCGTACCCCGGCAAAGAGAAGATCGTTCGGATCGCCACCGAGAAGTGCGGCAGCGCAGCGCTCACCGCCTACACGGGCGACGCCGCCAAGCTCCCCCGGAAGATGGAGCCGATCTACAACTATCCGCAGTCCTCCACCTGGGACCTCGGCGAGCGCAACGTCATCTGCTTCCTGGGCGACCCCACCGGTAAGAGCACCGGCTCGGTCCGCGCTCCCGGCTCTGAGCCCGGTTCCTGAGCCCGGTTTCCCGGCCCGGCTCCCTGCTCCCTGCTCCCTGCCGGCGGCGGAACGCGGAAGCCCACCGCCGGCGCCATGCCGAAGGGCGGCCCGGGATCCGAGCCGCCGCCGTGAACTGCGCCGGTTCTTCGTGCTGTGGGCGTCGATGTGGCGTGGAAAGCGC